>NZUJ01000006.1 GCA_002701295.1 Ponticaulis sp.
AAGCTGATGAAGTTCAGAAAGACGCATTCGGTTTCTCAATGCCAAGTCTTCCCAAGTTCTCTCTGCCGTCACTCGGTGGTGATGATGACGGCGTGAAGAAGAATGATGACGGGGAAATCGATGAGCTTACCCTCGCAATCGCCAACATTTCGGAAGGCGCATACGGCAAGGTTGTCATCGAGTTCGAGAACGGCCAGGTCTGGCGGCAGTCTGACACGACATCGGTTCGCATCAGCCGGAAACGCCCACCAGAATCAGCCGTTATCAAGCGCGCGGGTCTCGGCAGCTTCCTCATTCGCCTGAGCACAGGTGAGCGCTTCAAGGCAAAACGCGAACAATAAAGGGTTAGCGTTCTTTCGGGTCGACGGCGTCACGCACGCCGTCACCAATAAAGTTCAGGCATAACAACGTGATTGCCATGATTACGGCAGGAAACAACAGCAACCACGGGCTCGATGACATTTGCTCCTTGCCCTTGGCGATCAGGACGCCAAGCGACGTCAGCGGCTCATTCACGCCCAGACCGATAAAGCTCAGAAAGCTTTCCAGCAGAATCACCTGCGGAATAATCAGCGTCATATAGATAACAACAGGGCCAATGATATTTGGCACAATGTGCTTCAGGATAATTGCGCTTTGCGACACACCTGCAGCACGCGCGGCCTCAATGAATTCACGATTCTTGAGCGACAGCGTCTGTCCGCGCACAATCCGCGACATTGTCAGCCATTCCACCGCGCCGATTGCGATAAAGATCAGGAAGATGTTCCGCCCGAACACTGTTGTCAAAAGAATCACGAAGAAGATGAATGGAATAGCGTAGAGCGCGTCCACAATCCGCATCATGAACTGGTCAATCCGGCCACCGAAATAGCCCGCAATCGCGCCCCACCCCACGCCGATGAACAGGCTGACGGTGGTGGCCAGAACGCCCACAAGAAGCGAGATGCGATACCCGACCAGCAGGCGGATAAACTGATCCCGACCAAGCGTGTCCGTGCCCATGATGTGCAGATGTTCAAAGGTCGGCGAAAGCCCGACGCGGTCTTTGTACAGCGTGTCGTAATCGTGCGGCCAGATGAACGGTACGATGATGGAAATCAGCGTAAAGAAGCCAAAAACGATCAGCGCCGTCATTGCCGCCTTATTGCGAAGCAGACGAACACGCGCATCATCCCAGAGAGACCGGCCTTCAATCGCCGCCACTTCGAGAGCTGCATCATTTTGCGGATTGCGAACGCCGAGCATCAGTATTTCACCCGTGGATCAAGGATGGCGTACAGCACATCAGCAATAAGGTTCATGAGAAGAATCAACGTTGCAAACAGAACAACAACGCCCATTACCAGCGTATAATCGCGGTTTAGAGCGCCTTCGATGAAGAAAGATCCGATACCCGGAAGGCTGAAGACGCGTTCGATGACAAGAGAACCCGTCACAACGCCAACGGAGGCAGGACCGATATAACTGATCAGCGGCAACACAGCGATTGGCAAAGCATGCTTCAGAACAACATCACGTTCTGAGGCCCCCTTTGATCGCGCTGTTCGGATGTGATTGGACCGCATGGCCTCAATCATACTGCCGCGCATGATGCGGGATATTCCCGCGATGTAATAGAGAGACAGCGTGATGACCGGCAGCGTAAGCGCATACGGCGTCATTCGCTCCCAGAAGGTGAAGCCGATATCCAGACCGCCCGCGGAAAATATCGGAAACCAGACCCCGAATATCAGGGCCGCAACGGGCCCCACGACATAGGAGGGCACCGATATTCCAAGCGTTGCAAACCCCATCAAGGTATAATCCAGCGCCGAGTTTTGCCTGAGCCCGGCGATAATCCCAAGGCCACCACCAACAATGAATGCCAGAGCCATGGCCAGACCGCCAATCATGGCGCTGACGGGCAAACCTTCGGCGATCAGCTCTGAGACGGTGCGATCCTTGTTCCTGAGCGACGGACCGAAATCAAGTCGCACCACATCGCTGAGATAGTCGACATATTGTTCGTGCAGAGGACGATCGAGACCATATTTTGCAAGAATCTGCTGCTCGATCGCAGGCTCAAGCTTGCGATCCATACTGAATGGACCACCAGGCGCTGCACGCATCATGAAAAACGCAACCGTAATCACCGCAAACAGCGTCGGGATCGCTATCAGCAGTCTTTTCAGGATGAATACAATTGATATCCGGGACAGAAAACGCGGCAATTCTAGTTACTCTTTCGCCTACAGATACTCAGTCAGGCACTGATTTTGACACGCGAGTGCCGGTTCAGCGGAATACGAGGAAAGGTCTTGGCATGGGTTTACGTCATTCGACAAGGCTGGCATCACAATTTCAGCAGTATTCCCTGCGCGGAGAACCAGAAATGCACAGTTTTCGAGAAGTCACAGATAATTTTTTCGTGTCCCCTCAAATCTCGGTAGAAGACGTCGAAACTGCACACAAATCTGGATTTGAGACGCTCATCATGAATCGACCTCCAGGTGAGACACCCGATCAGCCCGACACTCAGGCCATCGTGGATGCGGCTTCCGGAAACGTGATGACGTTTTTCCACATTCCGATCACCGCGCCACCTCAAATGCCGGACGTCGACGCGACAATCGATGCGCTTGAACAGTCCGCCGGCAAGAAAGTTCTGGCCTTTTGTCGCTCCGGCACACGCTCTGTCACACTCTGGGCCTATGCGATGGCAAAGATGAAATCTCTCGAACCGATGGAGATTATCAGCAAGGCCGGTGCAGCAGGATACGATCTCTCACCGCACACACAGAACCTTCAGGCGCTTTACGAGCTCTAGCTCTGGTTCACTGCAGGAATGTGAAGAATAACAACAGGATCCGGTGCATAAACCGGCTGGGTTTGTTTGGTAAAAGCCTGAACCAGTGTAAGTCCGATGAGGGCAGCAAATAACGGACGGATCACGCGGAAGAAAAGTGATGTGAGTTTACCTGTCACGAGAATGTCCCATTTTGGTCTTAAGCGGTAATATCCCGCTTTGATCGCAAGGGTGGGGCCAGTCTTTTGGATTCGGGGCGAGACGCGCGTCAGCGCAGCATGTTGGGAAAGTCTGGGTATGAGTAAAAACTGGCTATCTGATTTTGAGTATGAAGACGGGGCATTTCTCGTCAAAAAGACCGGGCATTATGTCCCTGCAAATTTCAGCCTGTTTACCGACATTCTCGCATGGATGAGCTTCTATACGCTGGCTCAGGGCTGGCGCCTCTGGCATTTCGCGCGCGGTCATCGTGCACCGCGAATCGCTTTTCTGCCGGATGAACCGCGGCCATGGTATTTCATCTGGCCTGTCATGCATGCAGCCGGTGCGCTCGTCGAAAAAGACATCAGCAAAGCCGATGTCGTTTTTCATTTCGATGATTCGACCCACAGCACTTGCCAGGCCACCGGCGCCGCACCGAATGCGAAATTCATCAACTTCAACTGCACTGATGTTTCGAAATCGTACGTCTCAGACGCCTTCACCAAGGTTGCCGGTTATGAGCTGTCTGTTGATCCGAAAACCTATACCGGCCTGATGGTGGAAAAGTCCGAGATCAATGCCGCACATGATGGTCGCATCGTTCAGGGCCCGATTATTCCCGTCGAAGGCAAATCCTATCAACGCCTCGTGAATAACGAAGTTGAAGGCGAAATGGTGCAGGATCTACGCACCACGATCGTTGCGGGTGAGCCAACCATTGTGTTTCGCAAACGCCGCCCGACAAAGCGCCGCTTTGCCAATGAGAATGCTGAAGTCCGGATGCAGTTTCCGCAGGACTGTTTCTCCGCCGATGAACTCAATCTGATCCGGGCCTTCGTGCGCGAGATTGGCCTCGACTGGGGCGGCGTAGATGTGTTGCGCGACGCAGAAACGGGCAAGATTTTTATTGTCGACGCCAACAAGACCGATATGGGGCCGCCTATCGCGCTTCCGCTTGGTCAGAAACTCCGATCAACCCGCCTGATGGCCCGAAAATTTGCCGCAAGCTACGCCCCGAAAATTCGTGGCTGATGCGACTTTGAAGCGAAAGAAAGTTTAGCAGATGGCAGCGCCGATCCCTTTCGTCCGCGAGATGGACTTTGAATATGGCCAGGTGACCGAGATGAGCCCCCTCATCCGACGTGTCATCGCAAATAATCCCGGCTCTTTCACCTATACGGGCACCGGCGTCTACATCATCGGACGCGGCACAGTTGCTGTCATCGACCCCGGCCCAATCAATGCAGACCATTTCGACGCGTTGAAAGCTGCCTTAGAGGGCGAAACCATCAGCCATGTTCTCGTTACTCACAGTCACATGGACCACTCCCCCCTCGCCCATCCGCTGGCCGAATGGGCAGGTTGTCAGGTCTACGCAAAAGGCCCGGCTATTCCGACAGAATCCGAAGTCCGTATGGAAGCGGGGGATGATCTCAATTTCCGCCCACACGTGACCATCAGTGATGGGTTCACCGTGTCTGGCCCTGGCTGGACGGTTGAGGCGATTGAAACGCCCGGCCACACCTCCAACCATGTCTGTTACGCCCTTAACGAAGAGAACGCCCTCTTCTCCGGCGATCACATCATGGGCTGGTCAACGACAGTCATTTCCCCGCCAGATGGCGATATGGGAGACTATCTGACCAGTCTTGAAAAGGTCCGTGATCGCCGCTTTGACATTATTTTCCCGACGCACGGCCCACCTGTTACCGAGGCACCATCCGATTTCATTCAGGCCTATATCGACCACCGCAAAGCGCGGGAAACGGCCATCCTGGACCGCATGCGTTCAGGCGACACCAGCATCCCACAAATGGTGAAAACCATTTATGCCGAGGTCGATCCACGCTTGCATCCGGCAGCTTGCCACTCCGTTCTGGGGCACATGATCCACCTGGTTGAGCGTGGAGCTGTCTCGGTGAGCGGCCCGAAGGACATCACCGGAACGTACACGCTCAACACCTGACGCAAACCTCAGATTTCAGTAAGCCTCTCGCGCAGCGCTTCCAGCATCAGCTCGACACGCGCTGCATTCGCGCCAAGGTCAGACAGGCCCACTCGCGAGATCGAACGGATATCAATCACGGTATTGCCCTCGATTGTGCGAATGCGAATGGCGACATCATCCTTGAAACCAAACCAGCGCGAGCTGGCCGTAGCTTCAATCTTGCCATCATCACGACTGCGCGACACGAATTCGAAACCGAGTTCCTCGATCACCGCAATTCCCGCCGCATAGGCATCTGCCGCCGAATCCGACACAACAAGGCTCTGGAGCTGAGGATAAGCATCAGCCTGAACCTCTGACACAGGCTTTCCGGCCAGACCGCTCCAATGGAAGGTTTCAGACGTCATTCCGAGCGACTTCTGCGCATTCCAGAGGAAGCGAGACATGGCTGTCTCCTGCGCCTCGGCCTTATCCTTCTCGAATTGAGCTTCCATCGCGTTGAGGAAATCAGGAAGCTTTGGGTCTTCCAGAACCGGATTGGAGCCCTCGCCGCGCTCATCCATCATCTGTTCCGTAAACCGGATCGGGTTAGACCAGTCTGTCTGAACATCATGGATTGGCGGCAGGCTCTTCGCGGTCGCCTGCGTGGCCAGCATCCGGCCCATAGCGAGCCCGCAAATCATCAAAATCAGAAAAGACAGGATGATGACTTTGGTGCGCGGCGCTTTCAGCAATCCGAGCAGCAGCATCACTGCGCCAAATGCCAGGCCGGCCAGAACAGCCTTGCCGCCCCAGTCACGCGTCATGGTGCCAAAGCCGAGCTGGTAGTCCCAAAATCCGAACTTCACACCCAGTGCCGAAATCGCAAACCAGACCGGTATGAGGAGCGCAAGAAAGACGCCCAACCATGCCAGCTTCAAACGAAAACCACCCGACTTTTTCTTCTGAAACATTTCGAAGCACTCCCTGTTGATCGAGATATACGCCAATGCCCGTCAGAGACAAATGCTCTGCGCAAGATGGGCCTCTCTCGATTTGAGGAAGTCGTCCTGTTCTTCGACAGGAATTTGGGTTTCCGCGAAACGCCAGATGCGCGTTTATCGCCGCAGAGGGGGCTCTGGGGCGTTTTCTGTATGCTCGCACCCGTTTCCGAGACTGCGTCTCGGTGGTGTTGCGCCTGCGCGCCATTCCGGAGGAGTAATTTTTCTGGTGCATTTGCTGCGTTTAATGCAACCTAGGCGACACAAAGTGACGTGGCCTTAAAGACTCAAATGCAGAAATTTTTCTTCCTGAAAACCGGAGTTCTTCTGACTATTGTTTGCTTGTGTCTCGTTTTATCGGGCTGCCAGCAGCAGTCCAGAACCTTTCGCTGTGATCAGGACGGCATGTATGTGAAAGGCAAAACGCTTTACGTCTGCGGAATGATGACGGAGGATTTCGCCGATCAAGTTCCAGAGATTGATTTTTCGAAGTTGAATGAAGTTGCCGTTGGAAGCCCGGGTGGTCTTCCGAAAAGTTCCATTCTGATTGGCCGTGCTATCAAAGAACACGACTTACCGGTAATCATCATAGGTCTTTGTCTGTCAGGATGTGCAAATTCAATAGCACCTGCGGCCAGGGAAATATGGACGGATGATCAAAGCATTATTGGATTTCACCATAGCGCTGTGGTTATCGCGGGACTGTCAAAGATCTTTCTCGGTGATATTCCTGAGGAATATTCGACGCTGGCTAAAGAGGAGATCCAGTTCGCAGAAGAGCTGAACATAAATACGGATTACCTCATACAGCCGCTGTCGGACCTTACTCCAAGGCGCGTTAACTTCAATCCGGATTTTCAAAGGATAGAAGAGTATTCTTCCATAGAATACGTTGATCATGATATTGTTGTTTATGAAGACCAGTTTCTTACCCACCAATGGGGCTTTCCGGAAATAAAAAGAACGCTCCGGAGAAACGGAAAAGACTTCCGAGGTTTGGAAACGGTGTTGATTATAAGCACAACAGATAATGAGCGCTCTGGCATCCTCGATACCGATTTGTGTATCGCTGAAATCAAACAAACCGGATCTTATATTGAGAACCAATTTTTGGCTAAACCAAGTAAGTGCTACTCGGTTCGAATTGAAGAGCAGGTATTTCCAATTCCCAATTTTTAGATATGGCGCAGAAAGCCAAGATATCATCTCACCTAAGGATGGAGTGAGATGTGCGTAGAAATCCGATGCTTTGCACCGGCTTACTGAACATCACTTCCTGCAGTTATTTTTGGTCAGTAAGTATTGAACGCCTTCTTGCGTTCCCTCATACATTTCAGAAGGATAATCCGATTTATCAACCATATCTGTATCTGTTTCCAGAATTTTGCCGATCAGGCTAACGGCCTGATTATATTCTGCTCCGCACTTTGAATAATGATCGTTTGCGAGCTCAAGCAATACGACAACATAAAAATACGAATTTCTCTCTTCAACAAAATCCAGAAGGCCCAAAATGTCTTCCAGGGTTTGCTGCTTTCTCTCTTGCGTGAAGAAAGATCGTTCTGATTGTGTCCAAAGATATAAGTTGCTGGCTTGTCGCCCATAAAGCGCGCTCACATCCAGGTTTTTTTCAAAACCTTCAATTTCAGTAATCAGTTGGTATTGGAACGCCGCACAGTAGTGCTCTCCCTTCGCCTCGCAAGCTTCGGCTTTGGTAATTAGCGCTTCGATCTCCGCTACGCGGGATGTCTCACCTCCGGCTGTTTGGCAACTTGCAAGGCAAACTGCGAAACTTACGAGGCTCCCGAAAAATGCAAACTTCAATGTCTTCATCGGCAAATCTCAAAATAAAGTCTTCCGATACATCCAGGCTGCGCGGCAATGTAATAGACCAAAAGATTGGTTTTCCGGTTCTTCAGATTGACCGTGAAGAAACACATTGAATCCAGCTCAAATATCTTCGGCAATCCGGCTTATAGAGATGATGACTATCCCTGCCCGTTCAAACAAGTTCTTTCTGGTGCATTCGCTGGGCTTAATGCACCCTACGCGACACGGAGTGACGCATGCTCAGAAGCCTTCATCGCCCGGAAAAACGAATGACTAAATCTAACTTTCTGATACTTGCCATTTTTGGCTCCTTGACGGCTTTCGGGCTCCCCAAAGTAAATGCCGAAACAAATCTGAAAATCACATTGACTGATTGTTTTGGCGATCAAAGTTGTGAAAACTTGATTCAATATTTAGGACCAGATGACGCTGTAGTGCGACCTTTGGATTGGGGCGCTCCCCTAAACAGCTCGATTTTAATTTATAAATACCATCCTGAAATCCCGATTTCAGAAGTCTTCTTTCTGGAGTTCGAAGGTTGTGATGTGAAGTTATTGAAAAACACGAAAGAATTCAATTCTGAAAAGGGAAATTACGTTGATAAGAAATCAGAATTATACTTGAGTCTTACCAAGACAAATTGCTCCACCTTAAATAAATTGACAGGCCTTGATTTGAACGCCGTTACCAGAGACAGTAACATTTGGCTGACGCATCCAGTGCCGACAATAGTGAAGTTGTGTAACGTCATTGAACGAAGATCGGCGTGCAGAACGAGCTATTCTGGAACTGGAGAATATAGAATATTCAATCTGCTCTCTGCTATAGAGAATGAAGCAACATACAGCGAACCAAACTCAAAATAACAATCCGATGCTGTGCATCAGTTCAGGCGCGGTCCGAAAATCCCCCTCAACACAGCCCATCCGCGCGCTCCCCCCTGTTCAAGCGGGCGCAGCTTCTCTAAGGAAACGAAACCGCAACGCCATGCCGAATGAAGGGGTGGAGCTTGAGTGTTTCGACCGCAAACCCGAGACCTGACGTCTGGCTGCGCATCGGTGTAGTCGCGCTGGCGGCGACAATGCTGTGCTTTGGCCTGTCGAGCGCGAGCGGTCTGGTCTTTGACGAGACGCATTATGTGCCCGCTGCGCGCGATATTCTGACGCTCGCCAAGAACCGGAACCCCGAACACCCGCTGTTTGCCAAGGAGGTGATTGCCGCCAGTATTGCCCTGTTCGGAGATACGGAGTTTGGCTGGCGGTTCCTCGGCGCAGTGTTGAATGTGCTGGGCGTGATGGCGTGTTTTGAGATCGCGCTAAGGCTGTTCCGGTCACCCGTTCTGGCTGCACTGACCGCTCTGCTGGTGCTGCTGAACATGATGTATGTGGTGCAGGCGCGGGTCGCCATGCTGGATACCTATACCTATCCGCTGTTCGCGCTCTCTGCGGCCTGTCTGTTCATGTCGGCAGATGACGGGCGGTCTGATCTGATGCGGCGCGCATTGCTGGTCTTTGGCGGGGTGCTGCTGGGTTGCGCGACAGGCGCTAAATGGATCGCCGGAATATATGCCGTTATCGTCCTGTTTGCATTAGCGTTTCAGCGCTTGATCCAAACTCTGGCGGACAAGCGCGCCCTGCCCGACTGGCTGTTTGGAACCGGGTTTCCGGCCTGGACGCGTTCGAACCTGATCATGACTGGGCTGTGGTTCGGCGTACCGAGCCTGATCGCCTATCTCCTCACCTGCACACCCATGATGTTCTGGACGCAGGACCCAGTGGATGGCGTGACCGGAATTGTTGGTTTCCATTTCAACATGCTGAACCTGCAGACCATGCCGCTGGCCAGCAATTCCTATGAGAGCGACTGGTGGAGCTGGCCTCTGATGATCGAGCCGATCTGGTATTATTTCACCGATGGGCCGAATGAGGGGCACAAGGCTCTGCTCTATGTCTGTAATCCGGCGATCGCCTGGGGCGGAATTCTGGCCGCCGTGAGTGTGCTGGTTGAAGGGATAAGGCGGCGCTCCAGCCGGCTCATCTGGCTGTTTCTGGCCTGGTTCGTCAGCTGGATGATTTTTGCCATTCTGCCCAAGCAGATCGGCTTTCTGTTTTACTATCACGGCGCGGCCATGCTGATCTGTTTTGTGATTGTCGGAGCGATCTCAATTTTGCCGGCGGGCAAGCCGCGCAAATGGGCGATGGGCCTCACAGCGTTCGCTGCGGCGGTGATTTTCCTATTCTTCCTGCCGGTGGTTTACGCGATTGAGATGCCCGCCACGCAATGGCTGAACTATCTCTGGATGAAGAGCTGGGCCTAGAGCTGGCCCCAGGTGAAGCGGGACGACATCACGAAGTTCCAGACCGCGCCAACCAGAATGCCTGCCAGCGCCGAGAGCGTCCACATCACGCCTGTCTCGCTGAACAGATATGACGCCACCCCGACATTGGCGATGGCCCCCAATCCGCAGATCAGACAGAAGACGACCCAACCTCGCAAGAGTGCCCAGCCCTTGAGCCGCACATCGCTGAAGGTGAGCAGGTTGTTGAGGACAAAATTGAACGTCATAGCGGACATGACCGCGACCGACTGGCCCGCAAGGAAGCTCATACCCAGAAGCTGATAACAGGCGATCAGCGCGAGCATGTGAACCGCGACACCCAGCCCGCCTACAATCGCAAACAGGGCGAACCGCGCTGGAATGATATGACCCATCACACGGTCATACAGCATCATCAGGTATTGGATTGCGGTGGGTGTATCGAGCTTGCTTTCGCCCTTTTCGCGGCCACGGAAGACAAATGGTTCTTCGTGTAGGGTGAGCGCTTCAGGGCTCGCGAAGACGAGATCGAGCAGGATTTTGAACCCGCGACCAGAGAGGTTCGGGATCAGGGCTCTGAATGTCTCTGCGCGAATGGCGAAAAAACCACTCATCGGGTCGCTGAGGGGCGTTTTCAGAAACCGCATGGCAAGGCGCGTCGCCCATTCCGACTGCGCTTCGCGTGTTTCAGACCAGCCGCTTGTACCACCTCCGCCCGAATAGCGCGTGCCGACGGAGAGCTCTGCTTCGCCACTCAGAACCGGCTGCACGAGTTTCGGCAGGATGGTTTCATCATGCTGGAGGTCTGCATCCATCACAGCGACGACCTGCCCTGCAGCTGACAGCGCACCTTCGATACAGGCCGAGGCGAGGCCGCGCCGCCCGATCCGCTGAATGCACCTGACCGAAGGATCATCTGCTGCAATGGACCGGACGAGGTCAGCAGTCCCGTCCGGGCTATTGTCATCGACCACGATGATTTCGTGCGGAATGCCGTCCAGCGCCTCATGGGCTCGCCGGATCGCCTCGGCAATATTACCCGCCTCATTCCGCGTCGGCAGGATGAGCGAAACCTGGAGGGCATTTGTCATGGTCTAACCAAAAGGCTTGTCGATGCTTGGCGCGAAATCTGAAAACAGTTTTGGGCCATCCTCTGTGATGTACAGGCAGTCTTCGAGGCGGATTCCGAATTCGTCGAAAATATAAATTCCGGGTTCATTCGAGAAACACATGCCCGGCGCGAGCGGCGTTTCTTCACCTGTCACGAAATTGACCGGCTCATGGCCATCCATGCCGATGCCATGACCGAGACGGTGCGATAGGCCCGGCGTTTTGTAGCCCGGGCCATAGCCCAAGCTTTCATAATATTTGCGGACCTCTGCATCGACCCTGCCAGCGGGTGCACCGACTTGTGCCGTCTCCAGCGCCAGTTCCTGCCCACGTTTGACGGTGTTCCAGACCTCGCGTTGTTTTGCTGTTGGTTCGCCGAACACCCATGTGCGGGAAATATCTGACTCGTAGTCATGCACCCCGCATCCGCAATCCATCAGGATGACTGATCCTTCGCGGACTTCCTGTTTCGAACCTGACCCATGCGGATAGGCGCTGGCCTCGTTCAGCAGAACCATGGAGAACTCGACATTGCCGCCGAGTTCGCGGGTTGCAGCACTCATCATGGCCGAGATGTCGAACTGGCTCATGCCAAGTTCTACCTTCGGATAGATATGCCGATAGGCCGCCATCGTGATGTCGTTCGCCGTCTGCATCAGAGCCAGCTCGGCAGGTGATTTATACATCCGCACGCCGCGTGTGAGGCTCATCCCTGAAACCAGCTCGAACCCAGGTGCGGCATTGCCGATACCGTCTGAGATGAAGTTCCTGACAGTTTCTTCGATGGCGATTTTGCCTTGGCTCAGCCCGGCATCGCTCAGAATGCCCGAGACGAGATCGAATGGATTTTCATGCTCGTGCCAGGTGCGGATCTCGACATCTACCTTCACACTTTCACGCACGGAGGGTTCTTCGAAATATGGGGTCACCACAACCGGGGCACCCTCTTTCGGGATGATGACGCCGGTAAACCGTTCAGACCGCCACCATTGAATCCCGGTGAAATAGACCAGCGCCGAACCCGCTTCGATGACGAGCGCGGCCACATCCTGATCCTGCATCAGCTTCTGAACGCGCGAGAGGCGGTCAGCATGCTCTTCAGGTGAAATGGGGGTCGCGCTGGCGGCCATATCTGGCAGTGGATCACTTTCAGCGATGGCAAGACCTGGCCCGATGAGAGATCCCAGGCCTGCAGCAAGCCCCAATTGTCCGAAACGGCGTCTGGAAAATTTCACGTGCCTGATCTCCGCAAGTCTCAAATCCTGCAGCATTCCTGCCGCCTTTCGGCCTCCAACTCAAGCGGTGCCACCTATCCCCGCCCGACGAAAGGCATATTCGTCGCCATGACCGTCATGGAAAGGATATTCGCTTCGAGCGGAAGGTTCGCCATATGCATCACCGCGTTCGCGACCTCCTGAACATCCATGGTCGGCTCGGATTTCACGCTGCCGTCGGCCTGAGTAATGCCTTTCGCCATGCGCACGGTCATGTCTGTTGCGGCATTGCCAATATCGATCTGACCACAAGCGATGGTAAATGGACGTCCATCGAGTGCGAGAGACTTTGTCAGCCCCGTGATGGCGTGCTTGGTCGCATTGTATGGCGTCGCACCGGGGCGCGGTGTGGTGGCTGAAATTGACCCGTTATTGATGATACGTCCGCCCTGAGGAGATTGGGCACGCATGTGCCGGAAGGCGGCACGTGCACACCAGAACATGCCGTTCAGATTGACATTAACGACGGAAAGCCAAGTTTCGGGCGACATCTCATCAATGGTCGCTGGCATGGCGCCCCGACCCGCATTGTTGAACAAGACATCGATCCGACCAGCCTCGCCCGCGAACCAGTCAAAGGCCCGATCGACCTCCTCAAAATCGGTGACGTCGCAAACGATTATCCGCGCATTGGCATGATCACCTGCAAGCTCAACGAGCTTATCCTCCCGGCGTGCAAGCAGGCCAACCGTCCAGCCCTCTTCCAGAAATCTGAGTGCAGTCGCCCGGCCAATTCCGGACGACGCACCAGTGATGAGAATGGAGGGCATGTCGGGTTACGCTGTCGGCAGCGTATAGTCCTTGAACATATCGCGAAGCGCGAGCTTGTTGATTTTGCCCGTGGCGCCCAGCGGAATCGCATCAACAAAAGCAACATCATCTGGCGTCCACCATTTGGCGATCTTGCCTTCAAGCTGTTTGAGGATGTCTTCCTTCGTGGCTGTTTCGCCTTCATTTAGCTGAATGATGAGTAGCGGCCGTTCGTCCCATTTCGGGTGATAAATGCCAATTGCCGCTGCATTCGCGACTTTCGGGTGCCCGACAGCGAAGTTTTCGATATCGATCGAGGAAATCCACTCACCGCCGGACTTGATGACATCTTTCGCGCGGTCAGTGATCTGCATGAAGCCCTGATCGTCGATATTGGCCACATCACCCGTATCGAACCAGTCATCTTCGTCCAGCACCGTGCCGCCGTCACCACCTGCACCTTTGTAATAAGTGTCCACAATCGCCATGCCGCGGACCAGTAGGTGACCAGAGGTCTTGCCATCACGCGGAAGGTCATTGCCATCATCGTCGGTGATCTTCATCTCGACGCCAAATGGTGGACGGCCCTGCTTCAGCTTGGATGCGATCTGATGCTCATAATCCTGCTTCATCTGTTCAGGCGTCAAAGAGCCGATCGTGCCCAGCGGAGAGGTTTCCGTCATGCCCCATGCATGGCCGACTTCAACGCCATATTTCTCCTGGAAGGTCCGAAGAATGCGTTCCGGCACAGCCGAACCACCAATGACAACACGGTCCAGAGCCGGCAGTTTGAGGTCGTTTGCTTCCAGATGCTGGAGCAGCATCAGCCAGACCGTCGGAACCGCCGCAGATGTGGTGACCTGGTAGGTGTCCAGCATCTCATAAATCGATTCACCATCCATTTTTGCGCCAGGCAGGATCATCTCTGCGCCAACGGCCGGACATGTGAAGGTCAACCCCCAGGCGTTCGCGTGGAACATCGGCACGACTGGAAGAACCCGATCGTGAATAGAGATGCCCAGCGCATCCGTCATACCCGTCATCAGCGTGTGCAGAACGTTTGAGCGATGTGAATACAGGACGCCCTTTGGGTTGCCCGTCGTTCCGGAAGTATAGCAAAGCCCGCACGCCGTCGTTTCCGGGAAATCACCCCAGGTGCAGTCGAGGCTCTGACCCGCAATATAGTCTTCATAAGCGACCACGTTTTCGAGCGTGGTTTCTGGCAGGTGCGCCGCATCGCAATAGATGACAAAGCGTTTGACCGTTTCGAACTTGTCTTTCACGGCCTCCAGCAGCGGCACGAAGGTCAGATCGACAAACAAAACCTTGTCTTCTGCATCATTTGCGATCCAGGCAATCTGATCGGGGTGCAGACGCGGATTGATTGTGTGAAGCACACTGCCAATGCCCATGGCACCAAACCATGTTTCCATATGACGTGCGGTGTTCCAGGCCAGTGTCGCCACGCGATCTTCAAGCTGAATTCCATCAGCTTTCAGCGCATTAGAGACCTGTTTCGCACGATCATGGATTTCTGAATAATTGGTCTCAACGATCGGTCCCTCAACCGTTCGGGTCACAACTCTCTGGCGCGGATAATTGATTTTTGCGTGCTCAATCACCTTGTTAACGGTGAGTGGCCAGTCCTGCATTTTACCGATTATGCTCATATCTCTCCCCTGATGCCGAAATATTCGGCGATGCGCTGGTGGTTATATTGTTTGTTTCTGGCATAGGGAAAGCATACGCGCAAAAAGTGCAAGACCAGATGTCACGAAACTTTTTCAGATGACCACTAAATCTTGCCAATGCCCGGACCTGAATGTGTTGAAGTGGAGTTCCTTGTGAAAATATCTCGTCTTTCACCCTTGATTCTTGGCCTCGGCCTGCTGGCGGCCTGCTCAGAATCGACAGAACCGGTGGCTCCTGCCCCAACACCTGCGGATGCCGAACAAACCGCGACACCAGACCCCGTCTATCGCCTCTCACTGCCGGAGACATTTGATTGTCTGCGTGAGGCAGGCGGTGTGGCGATTGCCGCCCATCGCGGCGGGCCTTATCCGGGCTTTCCTGAAAATGCGATCGAGACCATGCAATACGGCTATGATCGCGGCGTCCGCGTTTTCGAAATCGACATTGCCGAGAGCCAGGACGGTGTTCTGTTTCTCATGCATGACCGTACGCTGACACGCACGACGACCGGTGACGGTTTCGTCGCCGAGTGGGACTGGGCTGATATTGAAGAATTGCGACTTGTCGACAATGAAGGCAGCCGAACAGGGTTCAGCATTCCATCACTCGACGATGCGCTCGCCTGGGCCGTTGAGTACAATGCGATTGTTGAACTCGATAAGAAACCGACCACTAGTTATTCGAATATCATTGAAGCCGTCCGGAATGCTGGTGCCGAAAACAACGTGATCTTGATTTCGTATAATGACGATCAGGCCGAAGAAATTGCTCGCATTGCCCCGGATCTGATGATGACTGCCAGTGCATTTGGCGAGCGCGACATCATCAACCTGCTTGACCGCGGCGTTGTCAAAGACCGGCTGATTGCCTGGACCGGCACGCGCGACCCGGACTTTGCAGCCTGGGATCGCGTGCGAGAAGAAGGCGTCGAGGCCGCTTTCGGAACCCTGGGCCGCCCGGGCGAGCGACTTGATGATGAGTTTCTGGCTGACGGAAATGGCTCGGAATATCAGGCCCTGGCCGATGCTGGCCTGACTTTGATCGCAACTGATGCGCCTCTTGAAGTCGCCGAAGCCATAGACGGCGACGAAATCGCCTCAGAAAAATGCGGATTATAGACTAGCTGAATGGCCATCCTTCTCCCCTCAACAGGGAGAAGGAGTCAGTTGAGCCGTGGCGTCGACCATAGCTCAGATGTTCGCTTTCAGTTTCTGAGAAAGAAACAGCGAATCCCCTCGTGTTGAAACGAAAATTAGCGTCTCAGTTGCTACCGAAATAGCCGTCGACAAAAGACGATCGTAAAAACTCAAGCTGGCCAGCTGATTTTCGGCATGTGCGAGGTGTTCGATTTCGTCTTTCTGAATCTCGGAAATCAAGCCGGCAAGTGCGATGTCGTGCCGAACCAGAAAATTGATTTGTTCGTCGAGGTGACGATGGACAGTTCGCTCGACTGCAGCTGTGCAGGCGAGAACGCCCTGGCGCCCGGTCAAAGATGTTATCGAGCCAAGCAGGGCACCACCCCACCGCCAGACAGAGAGGAGCCGACATGGCTTGGCACCCCGTTCAGGCATAGCATTCAGAAACCTTGAGCGGTGCGTCATCTCATGATCGAGCGTTTGTTCCAGCCAGTCTTTCAAGTCGGGAAAGTCCTGATGGGCACGCTTGCTTTGCGAGGCGTAGATATGAACCGCGCCGCACTCGCCTGCGTGATTGACGCGAAGGATCCGTCTGATCAATCTCTGATGTTCGCTCTGGCCATTAGTCACTGAGCGCTGCCTTCCGGTCCATCTCGCGCATGTATCGCTCCATGAAATCGTTATAGGAGAGATTGTCCCGTTCCCGGTGTGACGGTTCAGGATTGGCGAGTTCATAATCCTCGTTTGTTATTTCCCGGACCTCATCATACGTGATCGACGGCGGGTTCTGTTCCAGCTCTTCACGGAAACGCCGTGCGATCGGGTCCCAACGCCAGTTGAGTAGCCATTGCCCCTGCCCGCCAAGAACACCCTCGCCGATATAGCGGCCTTTTGCATCTCTCATAACCTCAGAGTACACATTGTCCGACGGATATTTCTCCGCAAAGTCCTGACTTATACGGCCTGCCTTGGACAGCATTTCGAGATTGGCCTGCCAGATTTTGTCTGGTTGGCATTCATAGACGAGCTCTGACTGAATGGTGACGCCTGTTCTGACTTGCTGATAGACGGGTTTGCCATTCACCTCTTCGAGGCGCTCCCATCCGGGTGTATCAGTGTAGCGAAACGCATTTTCGCCAAGTTCGATTATTTTTGGTCGCCCAAATGGCGACGACCACATCATTGAACTGACAGCATGTCCCAGAGGGTGAAGTGGATGCCACCACGCCCAGAGCTGCGCCCAGAATACGAACAGCGAGGCGGCAAACACGATGTTTAGTGCGCCAAAAGCGACATCAACTCGCTTCCAGTTTCGCGACAGGTAGCCCGACACACCAATCGCAACTTGTACGAAAAACAATAGCCCAGCGACGATCATCACCCATTCAAGTGTAGATACAGAACCGCCCGCTACTGGATACCCACGAAAGAGGCCGTCCTCGCATATCTGGAAGGCGATGATGTGTAGTTCGAGCAACTTGCCAATCGCCGCGAATGACGCGAGCAGCACAAAAACAGAAAGCGACGCAAAAGCAGGAAAGCGATTGTTTTGTCGTCTTTTCCGTCCTGCTTTGAGTGAACCGTTCATTACAGATATGTAAGAGTTTTCAGGCGTATTACCAGACGCATTCAGCCGAAACTAGAATTCTTCATGCTGAGGCAGGTCATCAAGAATATCGTGCCAGTCAGCCTTTGAGCCTACAAAAATATGCTTATCCGGTTTCAGGCTCGGCGTATCGGTGAGCACCCCCAAAGGGATATGAAGATACTCACCATCTCGCACGCGGGAATAGATCAGGCTGCCGCAATTCCTGCATCTAAGATCATGCTCAATTCGTGTCCCGAATTCAAAACAATCATCCGGCCAATCCTTGAGTACGAATTTCTCTCTGGGAATAGCCACAAAGGGTTTGAAAGCCGCCCCTGTCGCTTTGCGACACTGGGAACAATGACAATTGGCAGCATACTCAAATGCATCGCTGACTTCGAAGTTTATCCGGCCACACAAACAGGCGCCCTTTAGTCTTGCGAACGGTTTTTCCAAAACCGGCTCCTTACACACTCGCCAAATCTGGCAACCCGGCCCCGACCCCGAATCACCTCCAGTAAAGTCACCCCAAAGCCACCAGCGCAACCCTATGGAGATCACGGTATATACCTCACCCTCTGAGCGAACTCGCTAATAACACCTCAACCAGGACCGGTCTGAAGGCTGGCCTTCTGATCGATCATCAGAGCATCGAGATCATCGATACGCCCACGGTCAGGGAAAGACTGACACCGTTGTCTATGCAAACAGCTCAAAAAGAGATGACAAGAATGAAGGCCATATTCGCGCGACAAGAAATGATAACGCTATCAAGATTCTTGTGGAAAACGTCAGCAGTCACCGGACTATCGCTATGCGATAATACAGTTATTCGCTCAAAACTGTCCCGTCAGTGC
>NZUJ01000007.1 GCA_002701295.1 Ponticaulis sp.
CGTTCATTCAGACCATGCGCAAACGTGTCATTCGGCTTAGACCCGCCGGCGCCAATACCCAGCGTGGTATAGCCATATCCGCGATAATGCATGCCATCCGTCCCGCCGGACGACATATACGGCACCACATCCACCTCAGCGCCGCGATCTGTCAGAGACAGCTCAATTGCCGCCATCACGTCGTCACGCATGCCCGATTCCGGCGTTTCAGTGACATCACCAATAATCTTGAACTGAATGTCCGGATTGCCGATCACCTCTTCAAGGCGTGACTGGGTCAGCTCAACACCTTCACCCGGAAAGATCCGGCAATTGACTGTCGCTGTTGCCGATTGCGGCAAAGCATTCTCGGCATGGCCCGCTCGCAGCATGGTTGCAACACATGTGGTCCCGATCGTGCCGACAACAGATGGCTCCTGACGCAGGCGCGCAATGGCCTCTTCATTGGTCGGATCATCTGCGAATGTGCGCATGGCCCAACCAAGCTGATCGAGCCGCTTCTTACCGGCATCGCGAAGATAAGACGTTGTCAGCGGGCTGGCATTCACCGGGAACTTATAGCCTTCAATCGCCAGCAAGGCGCGGGACAAATCGTAAATCGCATTATCCGCCCGGGGACGCGACGAATGCCCTCCCGGATTGGTGGCCGTAATCTCAAACGTCGCATAGGTCTTCTCGGCGCCCTGTACGCTATAGCCTGTCGGTACGCCCTGCTCATCCAGCCCGAGCCCGCCGGCATCTGAGTTCAACACAAATGCCGGTTTCACATGCTCATCAACCCAGGCAGCCTGCGCCATGGTGGAGACCATGCCGGTTTCCTCATCTCCGGAAAAGACGAGCAGCAAATCCCTGCTCGGCACCCAGCCTTCCTGCTTCAGCCGGATAAACGTCTGTGTAAGGTTGGTCAGGCCGTACTTATTGTCAGACGTTCCGCGACCAAAGAAATACCCCTCTTCCTCGGTCAGCGTAAACGGGTCGCGCACCCAGTCTTCCTGCAGCGCGTCCACAACATCCATATGCGCCAGAAGAACAATTGGCTCCGCAATCGGATCATCGGCCCGATACCAGACCATCAGTCCCTGAACCGGCTCACCTTCACTGTCATAATCGGTGACCATGATATCGTCATCAGTAAAGCCGACAGCTTTGAACTCGCTGACTAGGTAATCCACCACTTCGTGCATTTTCGCCTGTCCGCGAGCCGACCGGATCGACACGACATTGGCATAAATCTCACGCGCCTTTGCCTCTTCCGGTGTCAGTTCATCGGCAAGGGCTGCCGGGGAAAGACTGACTGCGCTGAACGCTGCGGCGAGAAGGAGGGTTCTGAACATGAAAGCGATTCCGGTATTATTGATCTGACACCAGACTGGCCCATCCCGGAACCTCCGTCCAGCTCGATTACTCGTCCGCCTCCACCTCAGTCAGGAATGTCCGGATCAGACTTCGATAGAGGTCCGGATCGCTCGATGGATTGGCATGGCCCGCGCCAGGGATCACCTCGAACCGCGCGTCCGCAACACTGTCTGCATAAGACCTCACAGTTTCAGGCCGCGCCTCATCCAGCTCACCGGTCATGAAAAGCGTCGGCACGGCAATGTCTTTGAGACGGCCTGTCAGATCAAAATCCTTGAGGCTACCGGGCGCAAAAAATTCGGTCGGTCCCCACATTTGATTATAGATCAGCGAATTCCACGGCGCATCGGGGCAACTATAGGGCTCCACCGCCTCTTTCGGCCACATATAGGCAGCATAGAATACATCCGTCGCTTCCTGATAGGCTTCGCTGTCGGTTGTCCCGGCCTTTTCATGCTCAGTCAGCACGGCCTGCACATCTTCTGGCAGCAGAGTTCGCAGATAATTCGTGTCGGCAATCCAGTCCGGCGTTGAAATCAGCGGTGAAGCAAGGATCAGAGACTGAACGCCCTCCCCGCCAGTCTCCAGATAATAATAGGCCGCCAGCGATCCGCCCCAGCTATGGCCGCCCAGATGAATTTCATCCAACCCAAGCGCATCACGCAAGGCATCCAGCTCTTCAACAAAACGGCCCCGGTTCCACAGCGTTTCATCAGTCGGGCGCCCAGACCGGCCAGAGCCAAGCTGGTCATAGCGAACAATCGGGCGATCTTCGCCTAAAGGCCGCAGCACCTGCACGAAACAGGATGTTCCGCCCGGTCCACCATGCAGATAAACCAGCGGCGTGCCCTTACCGTCGCCCATCACCTCATACCAGACAGGCCCACCCGGCACAGAGACAAACCCGCTTTTCGGCGCTGGTGTGGACGCCGGCGTTGTCGTGCAGCTGGAAACCAGAGCCAGCGCGACCGCACCGGTCATGGCAATCAGACGACGATTGGTGAAGAAAGACAGCATATGAACTCCCAAGATATCGCCGCTATCCTAGGCGCATTCGCGTCCAGAACAATTGACGCCATAAACGCGTCACTCGAAATCAAAATATCGAATTGACAGTTCTCATTAAAAAATGTAAGTGATTAATCACTATTGGAGAGAATTATGGTTAAATCCCGCGGACTTGTCGTCATATCCGCTCTGCTTCTTGTGATCTGGTATGCTTTGATTGCTGCCGCCTATTCTCATTCCTTTAGCGCAGGCGATGTCACTGTCTTTTTCGGAGGTCTGGGGTTCACAGTTTTCTTTCTGTCGATCAGCTGCGGACAACCAACGTTTTTCAGAGCCGGTGCACTCTCCTTTCTGGGTGTCAGCTTGTCACTTTCCACAGCAGTAGCTCTGACAGCTCTGATGAGAAACGTGATCCACGATTACCCGGACTATTTCGAGGGCTTTACCACAATGATTTTCTTGATGCTCACTGCATTCGTGACCCTCGTTTCGACCGTCGCTTCGCTCATCTTCAAGGGGCTCTATCGTTTTAGCAGCAGCGCAGACTTTCAGCAGATTTGATCAATCGCAGTCAGACGCCGTAAACGCCTCTCAGTCGTCTGCGGCCTCTTGCGGAACATATCCCAGAGCATCCAGCGCAGACTCAAGCTCTGCAATCAGGGAGTACGCCGCCAGAGAGTGCCAGTAAGCATCCACCTCCCAGGTATAGAACAGAGCCATCAGCACTTCATTCTTACAGGCATCGGCAAGCGGGATCGCAAGTTTCGACTGGCGCCAGATGGCTGTCCCTTCAACCGTGCCCTCCTCAAACGCCGCGATCAGATCGTCCGGAGAGTCATAACTCAGATCGCCCGGCTTGATGACGGACCAGCGGTCGACAAAGCTGATCGGCGTCAGATCGTTGAGGTCCGCTGAAAACTCCTCCATCTGCGACAGCTCAGCGAGCAGCGACATCAGAATATCGCGCGTGTCCGTACCCTGAAACGACAGAAACCGCTCATTGCCGATCAGCTGCTCGAGCGCCGGTGTATCGAGTGTAAATTCAACATCCCATTCCAGCGGCTCGAGCGCCGCATTGACCTTGGCGAGCGCCTCTGGCCCAGTCTGGCACGCGCGCAAGACCTCAAGCCCTTCCTGAACCACGGGCAGGCGTTCGCGGATCGCTTCCTGATCCCACTTCACGCTTTCAAGGTTCATCTGTAGTTCGACAATCACGCGATTGAAGGAGTCGCGGTAAGATGCTCTGTCCTGCTGATTGGCATTCCAGTTGCCGAGCTGAATACCGAGATACACACCCATCACCACGATCAGCGTCTCGATGACGACGGCAAACCAGTCCTGCTTGCGGATGGAAGTGGCGAGGCGGCGAAGGATCATTGGCTCTCTTCTTCAAGCAGCCTTTGAATTTCGCGGACCTGATTGAGTTGCGCCTTTGCCGTCACGCTCAGCGTCATCTGATAGATCAGGATGGCGTAAATCTGTGGCTCAGCGGCCTGGAGTTCCGACCAGTCGAACGACATCACAGATGACTCCGTGAGAGACGCCTCGAAGTCTGTGCTCAGCTCCATGGCCGACAAAATCGTGTGCTCATTCGGTGAGAGGAACATGGCCTGCAGAGCGGCCTCGGAATTGGTCCGGAAATATTCCGCGTTCTGCGCATAGCTGTTAAGCGCGGACCGCAATTCCTCGCTCTTAATGCGCGCAAGGCTCCCGGTGGACAGCATCTCCTGATAGGTCGCCGAAACCGCCGGCAAAGCCGCAAGTCGCCCCGGCGCCTCCACGATCATCAGAATGTCTTCGTCCTCGGGGACCTCGTCTGTGGTTCGCAGATAATCAATCAGTTGCGCGGTCTGGTCGGCCGCGAGCGCAATGCGCTCATAATTGGTTTCGATGACGGGTTCGGTTTCCGCAAAATCGGTTTTCAGGCGCTCGATCAACCCGACAAGTTCAGCGCGCTCAACCCGCGCAGAATTCCAGTTATTGACCTGCAAACCCAACAGAACACCGAACATCACAATCAGCGTTTCGATCACCACAGTGACCCAGTCCTGCTCGCGGATAGAGGTCGCAAGTCGGCGTATGATCATTGTCGCCACTCAGGCTGGCAACCCACACAATGCCCATCAGATCGGTGATGCAACGACATGGTCAAAAATCCCCCACAGCCCGACCATACGATGAGTTTTCGGAAAACCAAAACGCCATAATTGTACAGGCGGCGAATGCGGGAAATACGCGGCCAGCGGAGCATTTCCGCGAACAGAACGACCTTGGGTGAGCCCGCTCAGCTTCAAGAGCTCCGCACCCCTGCTGGCAGGCTATTCGCTCTGCAAGAACTTAGCGCACCAGTCGAATTTTTCACAAATCCCTTTGGCTATCTGTATTGCGCATCGGGCCCGGACGCGACTAAAACACTGTAAATGCCTGAGAGTTGTTCGGGCACAAAAGCCGCGAGTCAGGGGGACACGCATGTCGGGGCCCGTCCACAAATACATGACATCTCTGCCAGATACAGAAGACTTCATTGTCTTTCTGACGGGTATGCGGATCAATCGACCGTGGAAATTCTGGAAATGGCTGCCGGTCTTCATTTACATGCCCCGCATGTGTCGCGAGCTGATGCGTCGTCCGGAGCTGGGCATGCTGCACTATCGCTATCACCCAGGCATTCGCTCCATGCTGGTGGTGCAATACTGGCGCTCCTATGAAGACCTTCACCGTTATGCCACTGACAAGAAAAGCCTGCACGTTCCCGGCTGGCGATGGATGAACAAGCATATCGGGCTCAATGGCGATGTCGGCACCTGGCACGAGACCTATGTCATTCGCAAAAACAGCCATGAATGTCTTTATGTGAACATGCCGGAACATGGCCTCGCAAAGGCCTTTGGCGCACAGGAAGCAACCGGCAACCTGCGCACAGGTAAGGGGCGCATGGGCAAGGAAGCTGATGACTGGACTGACCTCAAGGTCGAGGCCGCAGAATAGCCCTTCAAACCTGGCCGTATGCAAAAAAAGCCCTGAGAGCGAACTCTCAGGGCGATCGAAGGAAAACTCCTCCGGACCAGGGTAAGAAAAACCTTTAGAATTTGAACTGGATCTCCGCGCCATATGTTCGCGGCGTGGTGTAGCTCTCAATACGACCGAAGCCGGCAGACCCAGACCCTGTCTGTGCCGCGACGCCGTCATAACCAAGCTCATCAAACACATTCCGAACGAAGCCGATCACAGTGATATTGCCGCCCGGCGCGACATAGGTTGCTCGCAGATCAACACGGTCAAAGCTTGGTGACTCTGAAACCGTTGTGTTGAAGATCGAGGAATAAAAACTGTCCCGATAGATGTAACTCCCCGCCAGGAACAGATCACCCTTCTCGATCGGAATATCAAACAGCGTCGATAGAGCGAGCTGGTTCTCAGACGTCCGCGGCAGGCGATTGCCCTTCAGATCGACCAGATCAAGCGCAGGTGTCGCCGGGTCGTTGAACAACCGGTCTGTCTTTGTGATTTCTGTATCGAGCCAGGAATAAGTCGCGTTGAACTCCAGCCAGTTCGTCGGAAACCAGGAAGACTCCAACTCCAGACCAAGCGACTGAGATTCAGGAATATTGAAAAAGTTCGCCGTGCTGAATGCGGAACCGGTTCGAAGCACCGAAATTGGAATTTGCGCATCCTTATAGTCGTAGAAAAAGCCGGTCGCATTGAACTGCAACTGAGAAACAGGCCGGGATTTCAGACCGATTTCGAAGGCGTCCACGACCTCATTGTCCACCATCGGGCTCTCCGCCCAGTTTCCCAGGTTGAAACCGCCAGACTTGAGGCCACGCGAATAGCTGGCAAAAAGCAGCGTATCGTCATTCGGCTTATAGTCGATTGCCAGACGTCCGGTCAGGCCATCGAACTCTTCTGAAAGCGTTCGTGTCAGCGGTCCGGAGCCCGCTTCACCAGTGAGAAGCCTCGACAGATCCAGCGCCGGCGTGAATGCTCCGCAGCCAAGGTTGAAACAATTGGCATCCGGATTGGTCGGGTTCCAGTTTACAAGACGATAGCCCTCAACACCCGTTTTTTCATCAATGCCATAGCGAAGTCCCGCAGTCAGTTTGACATCCGGCAGGATCTCCCAGTCCGCCTGACCAAAGATTGCATAGCTGTCGATTTCAAGATCGCCCGTGCCCGCATAAAAGGCTCGCCTCGGATTGGCCTCACAGCTCGCCTGCGGCGCCCCCACTGCACTCAGACAAAGCGGAGCGACCATGGCGGCGCCCATATTGTCCGTGCCATCGCTGTCCTGATACTGCGTGATCGGCTGGTAGAACTCTTCGTGATACTGATAGAGGCCAACAATCCAGTTGAAGACGCCTGCTTCAGCGTTCGAGAAGGTCACCTCATTACTGTAATAGGTTTTGTCCTCGATATATTCCTGAATATAAGTCGGATTGTAGGTGTAATCGAAGGCAGTCACGCTTGGAACAAATTCACCCAGCGTTCCGGCATTTGTGGCCACCAGGTCAACCGGCGTGTAATCGAGATCAATTTCCTGCGCGTAGTAATAGGTCGAATGTCCGCCGACATATTTGACGTCCACGCCACCAAACTGCGTTTTGAAGTTCACGACGAAATTGTGATTGTCATCCAGCGTCTGGCTTGACCGCGTATTCTGATTGATCTTTCGCGGATCACTGACGCCCGGATTGGTCCCGGTAAAACCAAAGGCCGCATTTGGGACGAGCGCGCCACTCGGCATTACTTCCCCAGTCGCATATGCCCCTCTCAGATTCGCTGATCTGAAATGATCATCCCAGTTTGCATGCGAATATTTGAACCAGAGCTCGGTCGTGTCTGTGAAGTCATACTGCAGCTGAAGCTCAAGAAGATTCCGGTCCAGCGCACCTTCATCGCTCATGCCCGGATTCACGTTCTCGAAAGAATAATCAATGGGTCGCGGCCCGTATTGATAAGACAGCCGCGCCGAAAGCTTGTCTGTAATGCCGCCCGAAACAAAGCCTTCCAGGATGTATCCGCCATGCTGGTCATATGTGCCCCGGACTTCACCGGAGAACTCCTGTGTTGGACGCTTGGAGACAACATTCAGCGCACCACCGACAGAGTTCCGTCCATACAGCGTGCCTTGCGGGCCTCGAAGAATCTCCACCCGCTCAACGAACATGGGGGTCTTGGACGCTTCTGCAGACGATGCCGTGTAGAAACCGTCATTATAGGTAGCAACGCCCGGGTCCGACCCGATAATGTTGGTCAGTCGCCCCACACCCCGAAGTGAAATGCGGTCCAGCGATGTTGAGAAGTTCATGCCCGGCGTAAAGTTCGCGAAGTCTTCAATGGTGCGAATGCCCATCCGGTCACGCTGCTCATCATCCAGCACCGTAACAGCCACTGGGATGTCATTCAGATCTTCCTCGCGCCGCTGCGCCGTGACCATGACACGGTCCTGCATCTGCACTGAATCAGCGCTTGTTTCTGCGGGTGTTTCTGTCGGTTCTGACACTGTTTGTGCTGAGACGGGTAAAACCGCACATAGCGCGACGATAGCTGTGCTGCTGCACAGACCTAAGTATCTCATGTTTTCCTCCCTGTTCCGTCGCCTGTTTTTTGTGGCGATCGGTTGTGCGCGGAGTTCCGGTCGGTCAGGTCAGCCACATCGTCAGAGAGCCTCAAAAGCCTTCCGCGACGGGCCAACCTCATCCCCGGCCCCCACGACAAAAACATATTCTTTTGTGGACTAAATTGTCAAACTTATTTTTTTGATATATATTTCAATGCATAATAAGATTTATTGCTTATATTTATTTATGGAATTCAAGGGGTTTGCATAATTGCAAAAATCTTGAAAAAAGACATTTCAGATCACGCATGCGGAAAACCAGTTGAAAACAGCCCTGAAATACCAGAAGCGCCGACAGGCCATGATCGACACGGCGTCTGTTCTACTGAACACACACGGTGCTCAGGGCTTTCGCCGCGCCGATGTCGCAAAAGTGCTGAAGCTGGATACCTCCACCCTCTCCTATTATTTCAAAAAGCGTGACGACCTTGTCGGCGCCTGCCTCGAACGGACAATTGAGTGGATCGACCAGAAGGCTCGCGAAGCAGCGAAACACCCAGATCAGGCGAGTCGGTCCGAAGCCTATCTTCAGGACAACCTCCAGCTCCTGGTGGATCAGCGTCTCGGCCAGTCTGTGCCGCTCCCGGTCCTTTCAGATCTGGCAACTCTTTCAGACCCGATCCGCGAACGACTTGAAACTCAACTTGCTGAGGCATTCGCGGTCGTGGCCGATTTCCACCCCGATGCAACTGAACCGGCAGACCGTATCCATCGGCGTCTGTGTGCAAACCTGTTGCTGAACATCATCTTCTGGATGCCTGCATGGGATGAACGCTACAGGGTGGATGATTTTCTGGCGCTCGGCCCGCGTATGGCCGACCTCTTATCCAATGGATTGCTATCCTCAGGCGATGCTCCGCCCGAGGAACTGGTCTCGCTGGAGCCTGAGCCGGAAGATCATGCGCGACAGGATTACCTGAAGGCCGCCACACGCCTCATCAACCGATATGGATACAAAGGCGCACGGGTGGATATGATCGCCGCCGATCTTGGCCTCTCAACCGGCAGCTTCTATCACCATCTCAAAACCAAGGACGAACTCGTCCTGGCAGCTTTCGACCGCACCTTCACCATCCTTGAAACCGCACTCGATCTGGCAAAGGCCGAGGCCAGTGCCGGGGCGCGGATAGCGCGTTTCAGTCGTCTTGTTGCCCACCATCAGATTTGCGCCGAAGTCCCGCTTCTTCGCGCCAGCTCATATCAGGCGCTTCCTGCTGACTTGCGTGATGATACCTTCCGCCGGACCGACCAGCTCATCCAGTATCTCGCAACTCAGATCGCAGATGGCATTGCTGACGGCAGCGTACGCCCCACAGACCCGCTCATGGCGGCCCAATGCCTGTTTGCCACACTCACCGGCCTGTCCGGCATGAGCCGCTGGATCAAACAGGATTATCCCGACCTCGCCCTCAACCAGTACATGATGATGCTGGCGCACGGCATCTACACCAGCTGATCTCACTGGCGCGGAACGCCCTGAACCAAGGATGTAGGATCAGCACCGAGCGAAATGGCAAGCAGCCTTGAGCGCGACCCATCGCGAAAGCGGCGCTAGCCGCGAAGCGGGCGGTCAAAAATAAACAGCCTTGAGCGCGTTCTATGCGAACAACGTTCGCGAGAACAAAACTTCAACCTAAGCCAAACGCTCTTTCGTCGTGGTGAACCGAAGGTCCGGATTGCGCTCCATGGTATAGTTCGCATCCCAGCTATCCTTGCCAAGATAGACCGGGTCGCCATCCAGGTCCGTGCCGGACTGGGATTTATTTTTGTCCATGAACTCGTCGAGCTTGTCTTCCGGTCCGGAGATCCAGCGCGCCACATTATAGGGCGCCGCCTCGAACACGACCTCGAGATTATACTCCGCCTGCACGCGTTCTTTCATCACCTCGAACTGCAGCCCGCCGACGGCGCCCACAATCATGTCCGAGCCAATGCTTGGCCGGAAGAGCTGGGTCACGCCCTCTTCAGCCAGGCTTTCGAGCGCCTTTTTGAGGTGTTTCTGCTTCATCGGATCTTTCACCCGGGCCCGGCGGAGAAGTTCCGGTGCAAAATTCGGGATGCCCGCAAACTTCACGTCGCCGCTTTCGGACAGCGCATCGCCCACGCGCAGTGCGCCATGGTTTGGAATGCCGATCACATCGCCCGGAAACGCTTCGTCGGCGATCTCCCGGTCCTGCGCCAGAAACATCATCGGATTGTGCACATTCAGCAGCTTGCCCGAGCTGGTTTTCAGCTTCATGCCGCGCTTGAACTCTCCGCTAGAAATTCGGAAAAAGCCAACCCGGTCACGGTGGTTCGGGTCCATATTCGCCTGAATCTTGAAGATAAAACCGGTGACTTGTTTGTCATCGCGTTCGATCTGAACCTCCTTGCCCTTCACTTCGGCCTTTTGCGGGCGTGGAGGCGGCGCAAACTCGCCAATGGCCGAGAGCAGCTCATGCACCCCGAAATGGCGCAGCGCAGAACCGAAAATGACCGGCGTCATATGGCCCTCAAGGTAGGACTGGTGATCAAATGTCGGCAGGCCATCCTCGGCCAGTTCCGCCGTCAGCTCCAGCTCTTCGAGAACACTTGCATCCACGCGATCAGCCAACGAATTCGAGCCTGTCATCTGAATGCGCTCCGCTGCGTGCGGGTTTTCCTTTGCGTCAGCGGCCAGTTTCTTGAACATGCAGAACTCGCCCGTGCGCAAATCCTTCATACCCGCAAACCGGTTACCCGATGCCGCAGGCCAGTAAAGCGGCGCCACATCCAGCGCCAGCTTTTCAGACACTTCTTCAAGAAGGTCGAACGGGTCCTGCGCCTCGCGGTCCATCTTGTTCACAAAAGTAATGATGGGAATATCGCGCATTCGGCAGACTTCGAAAAGTTTCAGCGTCTGCGGCTCGATGCCTTTCGCGGCGTCGAGCACCATGATGGCCGAGTCCGCCGCTGTCAGCGTCCGATAGGTGTCTTCCGAGAAGTCCTCGTGGCCAGGTGTATCGAGCAGGTTGAAGACCTTATTGTCGTGCTCAAACGTCATCACTGAGGCCGAAACCGAGATGCCGCGATCGCGCTCGATCTTCATCCAGTCAGAGCTCGTCCGACGTCGTTCGCCACGCGCAGCCACCTGCCCGGCCAGTCGGATCGCGCCGCCAGCCAGCAACAGATTCTCCGTCAGCGTGGTTTTGCCCGCGTCAGGGTGAGAAATAATGGCGAATGTGCGCCGGCGTTCGGCTTCGTCGTGCAGGGATAAACTCATTGCCGCGATTTAGTGGGGAATGGACGGATTGTCGAGCGTGTCAATTTCGCAATCCGTCACTCTGCCGCCGTCACATAAATAAACGGCGCAGGCTCCGGAACCGAGAACGGGTCGTCTGCCCCCTGCGGCGCAGTATCATCCCAGTGCAGCTCGCCCTCTTCACAGTACTGATGCACAGGAAAGTCGAGACGCGTACCCGGCAGGTCAGGAATTTCCATCCAGAGATCGAATTGTTTGTATCCAAAATCCGGGACCGATCCGCCCGACCAGGTCACAGTATCGACAACCTCCCACATCTCAAACCCGCGCAGCATGAAAGGCTCTTCCAGAGTCTTCATGGTGATCTCAACATCCCATCCCGAAATATCAGCTGGCCGAACCCGGTTCAGCCCGTCCGGCATATCCACCACGATTTTTGTTGTCGGCGAACCATCACAGCCATGCATGATACCCAGTTTGGCGATCATCATAGAGCCCGCCTTCGCTTCATTCACCTCGAACACATTGTGTGCCTGTGCCGCACCCGTCAGCATCAGGCCGGTCAGCGTACTCGCAATCAGTTTCTTCATCATCACCCCTCTTTTAATTGAGACCTATTCTGGTCCGGTCAGTGTCGTCGCCGATGAAATGGCGAGCAAAATACCGGTAAAAAGAGCCACGTCGCACATCAGCGCATATCGGAGCCAGCGCCGCCCCACCTCTGGTTCTGCCTTCAGCTTTTGCGTCACGAAAACCTTGTTCGCCGCACCTATGCCGAGCGCCAGCACCGCCAGGGCGAGCTTCAACACCAGAAGCCGTCCGTAAAATGTCCCGACCAACTGGCTGGCCGAACCCGCAAGATAAAACGCCAGCCAGAGCCCGGTCACAAACAAAAATGGCACACTCCAAAGCGCCCAGTTGCTGAAGCGCTCCATGCGATCGATAATATCTGGCGGTCCACACGATCTGACGGGCCACAATACGAGTGGCGCCACCAGCCAGAAGCCCGCAATCAGAATATGAACACCGACCGCCATCAGGGGCAGTAGCTCACCGCCGCGGCCTTGCACATGCCCGGTCAGCGCAAAGCCAAGCGAGATAACAATCGCACTCAGTAAAGACAGCCATTTCGTCGCGAAAAACCCAGCAAGAATGGCAAACATGGATCCTGCGCTGATCGCCAGAACATGCCATTTATTCGGCGCCCAAACCCATTGGAACATGCCGAAATCGAAAACGTCACCAGAGAGCTGCGCGTTCTGGAGCGCCAGCCGGACACCAACAAGCACCAGCGTCAGCCCACCAAGGCCAGCAATCAGCTTGCGCCACCGATCATCTCCCCTGACGGACGCAGCGCTGAGCCCGACCAGGCCAAGCGCTGCCAGATAAAATGCCAGCTTTGAAAGGAGCAGGGCAATCGTCACTTCGGGCGATCAATCCGCCACAGTGAAGGGAATATCGCCTGTCATGACATGACCGTCAGTGGACACAGCGCGCCAGCTGAACGTGTATGCCGCCGGCTCCAGCTCTGGCAAAGGCACCACGAACTCTTTTTCCATGCTCTTTGGCGCCACGTAATCCAGTGCGATGACTGCGCCATCTTCAGTTTTCAGATCGACAGCGGCCAGCCCGACTTTTCCACCAAAGGCAAAACTCAGAGATTCTGGTACTTCAGAAATCGTCGCGCCGCTCTCAATGTTCGATTCCGAGATTGTTGTATGCGCCAGCGCCGGCAAAGTAAGGCAGAAAACTGTACCGGCAGAAACAAGCAGGGCTTTAAACATTTTTGACGCTCCAAATAATTTCGAAATTTTTTCTAGCCGCATTGTCAGGCATGCGCAAGCGAACTCATCAGCTGAGTTGTGAGAGTCCTTAAAATGCAGAAGTTCTCAACTCAGATCCGGGTCGACACCGCTCGGCGCGGGGAAATAGTCACGGAAATAACGGGCGTCATCGACAACGGACGCAATTGATGGACGCTCCAAAAGTCTCCGGCGGTAATTGCGCAGCGCTGTCAGCTCATCTGGAATGGGCTCAACCCAATGCGCATAAAACAGCGCAGGTGCCGCCGAACACTCTGCAATGCCAAATCGGCCAGCCGCTGCCCAGGTCTTGCCCTCCATCCAGCCATCAAGCCAGCGATAGACCCGCTGCAACGCGCTCCTCGAAAACCGCACAACATGCGGGTCGCGCTCATCTTCAGGCTGGAAATTATTATAAACAACGCGGCCAGAATGGTTCTGCAGATAATCGTCAAACACGGCGCTCATCTGCCGGGCCTCGATCGCTTCCAGTCGATCAACCGGGATCATGGGTTCGCCAGCGTCAGGAAAGGCGACGTCCAGATAGTCAATGATGACATCGCTCTCGATCACAAGGCGTCCGTCATGCTCCAGCACAGGGAACTGCCCCATTGGGTTCGCAACATTCACCAGCGCAGTGTGCCGGGGATGATCGGGTCCGACTTCAGCAAAATCATAGTCCAGCCCACGCTCTCGAAGCGCAATCAGCACCTTCCATGTATAGCTGGAAAACGGATGCCCGAAGAGTGTGATGTCTGTCGCCATGTCCCCGCCCTCGCCAGACTTTGAGACTTAGTCCTGCGTCAACGGCACCGGTTCGGCACCCACATAGGTCGCGAAGATGCTGGCGCGTTCAGAATCGAACAGAACAACATCATACCGGTCGGGTGCGCGCGGTGTTTCCATGCCAGGGGACCCCATCGGCATGCCCGGCACCGACAATCCCGTCGCATCCGGCCGCTCAACCAAGAGGCGCTTGATCTCATCTGCTGGCACATGGCCTTCAACCACATAACCATCCACTTCCGCTGTATGGCAGCTCATCAGTTGTGGCGGCACACCCAGTTCAGCACGCACCGGACCCAGATCTTCAGCCTCTTCAACGACCACGTCGAATCCAGCCTCTTCCAGATGTGTCACCCAGTGTCCGCAACATCCACACCAGGGCGTTTTGTGCACGGTAACCGTTTCAGCCATCGCAATCAGCGGGCTGGCCACAAACAGGGCGGCAGCGATCAGCGAATGAACCAGACGACGCGGGGAAGACATGACGGGCATTGAGCACTCCAGACTATTCTTCTTTGAAACTAGTCTGACGGACGCTCGAGGTCCAGATTCCGTCTGCACACTATACCGCCGGGCAATCGTGCAAATATGAGCTCGGGCGCCTCAATCTCCCGGCAGATATGGACAGCACGCCCTTTCCTGTCTCCATAATTAAAAATCGAAACGAGGTGCAGCGTGCTCAAACCCATTCAACTCAGTTTTTGCCTCCTATTGCTCACGGCGTGTCAGCCGACCGAACAGTCATCCGCCCCGAGCGATGCCGACATGCCCGTTTCCGTCGACACCACATACGGGCCTGTTCAGGCTGTCGATATTCGGGGTCTGAAGGCGTTTCTGGCTATTCCCTTTGCCGCTCCGCCGGTTGGCGAGTTGCGCTGGTCACCACCGCAGCCGCCTGAACGCTGGGATGCTCCGCTGATCAACCATACACCCGCATCAATCTGCATGCAGACGCCGTTTGACACTGATCCACCAGGCACACCTCCCCCGTCAGAGGATTGCCTTTATCTCAATGTCTGGGCACCGGCCGAGCCACCGGAGACACCCCTGCCCGTTATGGTTTGGATACATGGCGGCGGATTTACCGCCGGCACGGCCGCCCACCCGGTCTACACGCCAGACGCACTGGTGAATGAAGGCGTCATCTATGTCTCGATTGCGTATCGCCTTGGCCCATTTGGTTTTCTGGCGCACCCCGGCCTCAGCGAAGAAAGCGCGACAGGCACCTCCGGAAACTACGGACTTCTCGATCAGATCGAAGCTCTCAAATGGGTTAAATCCAATATTGCCGGCTTCGGCGGTGACCCGGACAACATCACCATTTTTGGCGAATCTGCAGGTGGCATGTCAGTCGCCGCGCTGAAAACCTCTCCGCTGGCGGCTGGATTGTTCGACAAAGCGATCTCCCAGTCGGGCGGCCTGATGACGCCGCCCGCAGAAACGCTCAATCCAGCCTCGGTGGCCCTTCCAACATTATCTCAAGCCGAAGCTATAGGCGAAGACCTGTTCACCAGACTGAATACCGCTGACATCACATCTGCTCGTGCTCTGTCCGCCGAAACCCTGCTTGGTGAGCCGAGCATTTACGCGCCGGTTCTGGACGATGTCATTCTGCCGCTCGATATTCGTAGCAGTTATGAAACAGGTCAGACAAATGCTGGTCCGCTTCTCATTGGCTGGAATTCAGATGAAGGTGCCATGTTCGTGCACGCCGACGACCCAGCCGCCTTTCAAGCCTCAATACGCGACACCTATGGTGACGCCGCAGAGGAAATTCTCAGCGTCTATCCGCATGACACACCGGAAGACACCCTCCAATCGGCCAGAGACCTTTTCCGTGACAGCGCCTTTGCATGGTCCAGCCTGACCATGGCGCGGCTTGTCGACGAACGGAGCGAAGGCCCGGTCTTCGCTTATGTGTTCAACCAGCATCTGCCGGTCGATCCGGGCGCGCTGATGTACAGCGCCGCAGGCTCCACGCACGCGAGCGAGATCAGCTATGTTTTCGGCAGTTTCGACGCACCCGTTTTCGGTTTTGATCCTAGGCCGCCAGCGTACACAGACGCAGACAAAGTCCTCTCAGACCAGATGACGCAGTATTGGGTCAATTTTGCAAAGACGGGCAATCCAAACGGCGAAGGCCTTCCCCTTTGGCCTGAATTCCACACCTCAGACGAACAACTCATGGAACTGAAATCCGCGCCTGCGCCCATCGACGTTCCGCAATTGGACAAGCTGAACGCGCTCGAAACCCATTTCGTCGCTCAGCGCGCGGCCTGGCTAGGTTCCTTCGCCGACGAGTGAGCCATAACAGCTACGGGCCCAATTACCGGCTCTGTTTTTGGCTTCCACAGCGCCCAAACATCTCCGGTAACAATCCCTAGCGCATCGTCTCGATACCATGAGTCACGAATGCAGGTCGCAGCCTCAATCGCTCAAAATAGGCTGCTACTAAGGGCAGATCGGGCTTCTCAAAGTCGCAATGCGTCCAACGTAGTACAGACAAGCCAATCGGAATGTCGGCCAGTTTAAAATCGGGCCCCGCCACATAGCCGCCGGTATGAGCGAGCTGACCATTCAGCACTGTCATGCATCTGATCCAGGCTGCTTCAGACTTCGCGATTTCCGCCGGATCACTGAACTCCGCAAACTTTCGGACCTTTGCGGAAAACACATACCTCCATGCAGAATTCAGATCGCTTGCCTGCCAGTCCAACCACTGGTCCACCATTGCACGCGCCTGCGCATCGACAGGATAGAGGTCTGCACATTTCCGCGAGTTGGCGAGGTAACGTAGAATGGTGTTCGACTCCCAGAGCACGAAGCCGTCATCAATCAGAACAGGTACCATCGCATTGGGGTTCAGTTTTCGAAATGCGTCATCCGCAGTCGGCTTGAACCCAGCGCCCCAATTCTCGCGCTCCACCTCCAGCCCCATTTCTGCGCAGGCCCACATCACTTTGGCGACGTTGATCGACTCTGCCTTTCCGAGAAGTCTCAACATGTTCACAACCTCCACTCGCGTGTGACGCTCAATATCGGCTTTTGCTGCTAACAGGTATCTGAGATTTTCTTACAGCAAGGGTATTGTGCGATCGGCGAACAGGTCGCGAATTTTGCGCGTTGAAAATTGCATTTCGCCACGACTTGCCAACTTATGCCTTTAGACAACTGCGAGGGGCGTGATGGACTGGCTGATTGCCAACTGGATTGAACTTGCCGGATTTATCACCGGTGCAGCCTGCGTCTGGTTGCTCGTCATCCGGAATATCTGGACCTTTCCGATCGGCATGGTGAACAATGTTCTGTATTGCGCGGTGTTTATCGGCGCAGGCCTCTATGCTGATGCCGGCCTGCAAGTCGTCTTCTTTATTCTGGCATGCATGGGCTGGTATTGGTGGCTACGCGGCGGCGATGATCATCAGGGCGTTGAAGTTCACGAGCCCTCAAAGCTCATGCTGGCGGCATGCGGCCTGGCCGTGATCGTCATCGCCGCAACCATCCAATGGGTATTGCAGCGTTATACGGATTCCACGGTCGCAGGAATCGATGCCCTGACCACGGCCATGAGCCTCGTTGCGCAATTCATGCTGTCGCGTAAATGGATCGCGAACTGGTGGCTCTGGATCGCGGTCGATCTGATCTACATCCCGCTCTACATTTACAAAGAAATCTGGCTCACGGCCGTGCTCTACACAATCTATCTCATCATGTGCGTTGCGGGTCTGATTGAGTGGCGACGCGTCCGTCGCGAAACTCAAGTCAGACCGGAGCCCAGCTGATGTTCCGGCACGGATTGGTTGTGGGAAAATTCTGGCCTCTGCATGCCGGGCATTCCAACCTCATCCAGACAGCACTTTCGCGGTGCGAGCGGGTCACAGTACAGCTCCTCGTTCATCCTGAAGAAGACATTCCGCTCGAGACACGTGCCAATTGGATCCGCGAAATTCATCCAGAAGCGCAGCTCGTGACGGGTATGGATGACGTGCCCACAGACTTTGAAGATCCCGATATCTGGGACAGGCACATGGCGATCATTGAAGGCTTGCTGGACGCACCTGTCGACGCCGTGTTCACATCAGATGAGTATGGCGGGGAACTCGCAGAAAGGCTGAATGCGCACTGGGTTCAGGTTGATGCCGGACGTCGACTAACGCCCGTTTCCGGCACAGCCGTTCGGGCCGACCCGATCGCAAACTGGCAATTTCTGCATCCGGCTGTCCGGCAATATTTCTGCCGACGCGTTATCGTCCTTGGCGCAGAATCCACCGGCACAACGACGCTCGCTCTGGCGCTCGCCGAAGCGCTCGACTGCCCCTATGTGCCAGAGTATGGGCGCGAATATACCTATGACCGCACGGGTGGCCCAACC
>NZUJ01000008.1 GCA_002701295.1 Ponticaulis sp.
GGTGCGCACCGAGGGAAAGCGCAACATTGAGGTCGTGGCGCCCAACGTCGCAATGCGCCAGGCGGTGAACACGCCGGTGCAAACGGGTATCAAGTCCATTGACGGCATGATTCCGGTTGGCCGTGGCCAGCGTGAACTTGTTATTGGTGACCGCCAGACTGGTAAGACTGCGATCTGTATCGACACCATTCTGAACCAGAAGCCAATCAATGATGCGGCGAAAGACGATTCAGAGAAGCTCTTCTGTGTCTACGTTGCTGTCGGTCAGAAGCGTTCGACTGTTGCTCAGGTTGTTAAAACCCTCGAAGAGCGCGGCGCCATGGACTACACGGTTGTTGTCTCGGCTACGGCTTCTGAGCCAGCGCCTCTTCAGTACCTCGCACCTTATACAGGCGCGACAATCGGTGAGTACTTCCGCGACAACGGCATGCACGCTCTGATCATCTTTGATGACCTGACAAAACAGGCTGTGTCTTATCGTCAGATGTCTCTCCTTCTTCGTCGTCCACCAGGCCGCGAAGCTTATCCGGGTGACGTTTTCTACCTGCACTCCCGTCTTCTCGAGCGTGCGGCGAAGCTGAACGAAAATCACGGCGCAGGCTCTCTGACAGCTCTGCCAATCATTGAAACCCAGGCGAACGACGTTTCGGCCTATATTCCGACAAACGTGATTTCGATTACTGACGGTCAGATCTTCCTTGAAACCGACCTGTTCTACCAGGGTATCCGCCCGGCTGTGAACGTTGGTCTGTCAGTTTCTCGCGTGGGTTCTGCTGCGCAGACCGGCATCATGAAGAAGGTCGCGGGTTCGATGAAGGGTGAACTGGCTCAGTATCGTGAGCTTGCGGCCTTTGCGAAGTTCGGTTCTGACCTTGATCCGGCGACCAAGAAAACACTCGATCGCGGTGCGCGTCTGACTGAGCTCCTCAAGCAGCCTCAGTTCTCTCCACTGCGCCTCGAGCAGCAAGCTCTGGTTATTTATGCCGGTACTCGTGGTTACCTCGACAGCGTACCTGTCGGTGACGTGACCCGTTATGAAGCTGAGCTTCTGACCTGGCTGGACTCCAACAAGTCTGACCTCCTCGCGAAGATCCGCGACGAGAAAAAGCTGACGGACGAAATCAATCAGGCGATGGCAGATGCCCTCACTGAATTCGGCAAGGTATTTGGCTAATCAATAGGCGGAGGGCACCATGCCCAGCTTGAAGGATCTCAAAGGCCGGATCACTTCTGTGAAATCCACACAGAAGATTACAAAGGCCAAACAAATGGTGGCGGCGGCCAAACTCCGCCGTGCGCAGGAAGCGGCTGAGATGGCCAAACCCTATGCCAAGCGTCTGGCTGGTGTAATCGCCAATCTGACGTCTGCGGCAAGCGGTGGCCAGGGCCCGAAACTGCTCACGGGGACCGGCAAAAGCGAAACGCATCTGCTGATCGTCATGACGGCAGAGCGTGGTCTTTGCGGTGGTTTCAACGCCAACACGGTGAAGAAAGCCCGCGAAGAGATCACACGTCTCCGCGCTGAAGGTAAAACTGTGAAGATCATCACGATCGGCAAGAAAGGGCGTGAGCAACTCGTCCGGACTTATGCTGACCTGATGGTGTCTCACGTCGACACGTCTTCGACACGCAATAGCGAAGACCTTGCTGAAATCGCGCTCGATTTCGGCAAGGAACTTACTGCAGGTTTCGAAGCAGGTGATTTCGACGTCGCGACACTGATCTATTCTCAGTTCCGCAATGTGATTTCTCAGGTACCGACTGCGAAGCAGATGATTCCTGCTGAACCGCCTGAAGACACGCCGGTGATCGACCTCAAAGGTGCGACATATATTTATGAGCCGTCCGAGGATGCCATCCTGGAAGCTCTGTTGCCGCGCTATATCAACACGCTGATCCTCTCTGCACTTCTGGAAAGTGCTGCAGGTGAACAAGCGGCGTCGATGACGGCGATGGATAACGCGACGCGCAATGCGGGTGAACTGATCGACAAGCTTACGCTTCAGTACAACCGTGCACGTCAGGCGCAGATCACCAAGGAGCTGATCGAGATCATCTCCGGTGCGGAAGCGCTTTAACAGGATAGAGTGAAGAGGCGATTATGAGTTTCTGGGTTTACGAAAACAAGATCCGAAACCGGGCGCGTATTCACGTGTCGGACTGCCGTTACTGCAATAACGGTAAAGGAGTTGGTGGCGCGCCGGACAATGTCGATGCCGATGAATGGCATGGCGCGTTTGCAACATTTGATGAAGCTGACAAAAAGGCTGCCAGCCTTGGCCGCAAGGATGTTGCTGCATGTGGCGCATGTAAGCCGCAAACCAAGTCCCCGGCTGAAGCTGCGCCAAAGAAAGCAGCTGCAGCCAAAAAGCCTGCTCCAAAGAAAGCGGCTGCGAAAGCTGCCGCGCCGAAAACGGTGACATCTGCACCAAAAGCGGCACCCGCAAAGAAAACTCCGGCCAAGCCAAAAGCGGCGGCGGCCAAATCCACTTCTGGAACACCAAAAACATCAGAAACGAAAAAGGGGTCAGTGATGAGCACCTCCGCTACCGGTAAAGTCAGCCAGGTCATTGGTGCCGTGGTTGACGTTGAATTCGAAGGCAAGCTTCCGGCAATTCTCAGTGCGCTGGAAACTGAAAACAATGGCAACCGACTGGTTCTCGAGGTTGCTCAGCACCTCGGTGAGAACACAGTTCGTACGATTGCTATGGACTCGACTGAAGGTCTCGTCCGCGGTCAGCCTGTGGCAGACACTGGAAACTCCATTCAGGTTCCGGTCGGCCCAGCAACACTTGGCCGTATCATGAACGTTGTCGGTGAGCCGATCGACGAACGTGGTCCAATCGAAACAGATATGCGTCGCGGCATTCACGCTCCGGCACCAGACTTTATCGATCAGGCGACGTCTTCTGAAGTCCTCGTGACAGGTATCAAGGTTATCGACCTGCTCTGCCCGTATGCTCGTGGTGGTAAAGTCGGTCTGTTCGGCGGTGCCGGCGTTGGTAAAACCGTTCTCATTCAGGAGCTGATCAACAACATCGCGAAACTCTTCGGTGGTTACTCCGTGTTCGCGGGCGTTGGTGAGCGGACCCGTGAAGGTAACGATCTTTACTACGAGATGCAGGACGCGAACGTTATCAACCTCGAAGGCGAGAGCCGCGTGGCACTTGTTTACGGTCAGATGAACGAGCCTCCTGGCGCGCGTGCACGGGTTGCTCTGACGGGTCTTGCTCAGGCTGAGTACTTCCGTGATGAAGAAGGCAAAGACGTTCTGTTCTTCGTCGACAACATCTTCCGCTTCACGCAGGCAGGTGCTGAGGTGTCAGCGCTTCTCGGCCGTATCCCTTCTGCCGTGGGTTACCAGCCAACGCTGGCGACCGATATGGGTGGCCTGCAAGAGCGCATTACGTCAACCAATAAGGGTTCGATTACCTCTATCCAGGCCGTTTACGTTCCTGCGGATGACCTGACCGACCCTGCGCCTGCGACTTCGTTTGCTCACCTTGACGCGACAACGGTTCTGAACCGCTCTATCGCGGAAAAAGGTATCTACCCTGCGGTTGACCCGCTCGACTCTTCTTCTCGTATTCTTGACCCGATGGTTGTCGGTCAGGAGCACTACGAAGTCGCGCGCGGCGTTCAGTCTATTCTTCAGAAGTACAAAGAACTTCAGGACATCATCGCCATTCTCGGCATGGACGAGCTGTCTGAAGAAGACAAACTGGTTGTTGCTCGTGCCCGTAAGGTTGAGCGCTTCCTGTCTCAGCCGTTCGACGTTGCTGAAGTCTTCACCGGTTCACCGGGTGTTCAGGTCAAGCTCGAAGACACGATCAAAGGATTTAAGGGCCTTATCGCTGGCGAGTATGACCACATTCCTGAGCCTGCTTTCTACATGTGTGGCTCTATGGATGAAGTCATGGCGAAAGCTCAGAAAATGGCTGCTGCTGCCGCGTAAGCCGCAGGCGTCATTTGACGAAACATTCAAGCGACCGCATCCTCAGGGTGCGGTCGTTTTGTTTTGGGAGGAAACGCGACATGAAAATTCTGTATGGCTCAATAGGCATCCTAATGACGGCCATGATGCCAGTGTCTGTTTCGGCGCAGACGGATCTGTCTTCGGACGGTGAGGCGCTGGGCTGGCTGGTGCGGAACTGCATCAACTCGGCAGCGGCTACGAACGAAATGGGCACCGCGATTTCTGAAAGTGCATACTCTGCGCAATTACAATCGCACGCTCGAAACGATGAGGGTGGAATGAAAGTCTGGAGTACGTCAGACAATAGTGTCACCGTAACGGAAGACAAAGCCAGATATCTATGCGCGGTTCGGGTATCGGCCGGATCTCCCTCGATGCAGCGGACAGCAGTGAAATCAACGATCGCAACCTGGTATGGCGGAGCAGAGCCCGTTTATTCAACGAGTTATCCGGAGAAAGACAGCAATCAGGATGTGTTCTGTACGGACGGAAGCGCCTTTGGTAGTGGGTGGTATCTCGTTCTGACGACGCGCATGTCGGAGTTGTCTGACGCTCGATTGACCCTGTCTGCTATGGCTGGATACGTCCCTGACAGTTGCGCCAGCGTGACTTCTAAGATGGGTATCCCGCAGGGCTAGGTGAGTGTGGTGAGGCGATCACTCTTGATGCCGCTGTGGACGTATTTTGTGTTCACGCTTCTAACCTTCACCGCATCTGGATTTCCGCTGGCTTCAGCGGACGATGAAGATGTGTCCTCGCGGCTGATTAGCGTTTGTATTGATTGGAGTAAGACTGAGCATGATCTGGAGACGCTCCTTGAAGATAATCAGCTGCGAGATTGGCTAGATGAGCCCCGGTTTGATCGCGAAATCGGCAGCATCGGTCGCGTCGCAGGTCGCGAAATTTACATTCAAACTAATGTGGAAGAAAAATCCTGCACGGTGAGTACACGTGGCGATGACCAGGATGAACTATCCTTTGTGGCAGTCCGCTCCGCGCTCGAGAAGCGTGCTCCCTCGATAAAAATTATCTCAAGCGTCGTCTGGACAGGAAGTGCATCAACTCGGACCGTTTGGTGTCACCATGTCTCGGATTCTCAACACGGGTGGTGGGTGGACCTGATCGTTATGAGTTATTCCATTCGGGGCCCCCACAGTACTGTGACGGTCAAATCGCTTCCAACGACCTGCGATGCACTGAAGGACGCTGGTCCGTATCCTGTTCCGAGACACTAAGTCGTCTTGCAGCAATAACGCATCGCAAGCCGGGCGATTTCGTCCGATTGGGGGACAGAGCTGCGCTTCGTTCGCTTCTGATGGCAATTTGCGGCAGGGTGTGGCAATCCTCCACTGGACAAGGCCGTCAAAGACGTTAAACAGGCCAAAAATACGTGAGTTTTACATGTCTGATGCCAAGCTGAATTTCTCCCTTGTTTCGCCAGCCAAAGAGCTTTTCTCTGGTTCGGTGGATCATGTGATTGCCCCGGGCTCCGAAGGTGAGTTTGGTGTTCTGCCAAACCATGCACCTTTCATGTCGACTTTGCGCTCTGGTCGTGTGCGCATTATCGATGGTGATGAGGTCCACCGTTACTTCGTCCATGGCGGCTTTGCTGACGTGACGCCTGAAGGTCTGACCATTCTGGCCGAAGAAGCCATCCGTCTGGAAGACCTGGATGTTGAAGGCATTAACGAGGCAATGGCTGCAGCAGGTCGCGCGCGCGATGGCGCGAAGGATCAGGCGGAACGGTTCAAGGCTGAAGGTGATATCCAGCGCCTGCAGGCTCAGCTGGACGCGCTGGAAGAAGCGCACCACTAGGTCCCCTGTTCAGGGCATTTGCAATAATAGAAGCCGCGTTCATACTGGACGCGGTTTTTTGTTGGGAGGAATGCCATGAGGGCTCTTTTGATCGCAGGGCTGGCTGTGATGTGTGGTCCGTTCGCGGCAGAGGCTGAGAATCGGCAGTTCCCTGCATATGGTGATGAGCCGTTGCTGCTTACTCATGGGCTTCTCGCACAACAAATCTACACAGACTACAAGGCATGGTTGGATCGCAAGATTACCCGCGCGGTTCAGGATCGCGCCGAGAGCCAGGCGCTGATCGACAAAATGGATTTTCTGAGTGTCGAGGTGCACGGCCTATCCTGGTGGACGAATGGTGATAGCGAGCTCGACTACTTTGCCGGGGGTATCGGATTTGTATGCCGGAATGGCGATGAAGATACGATGGGAATTTTTTCGCTCTCGACGCCGGAAGAAGTTCAGAAGAATTGCGACTGGAAGCTCTGGCAGATGGAGCTCGACCCAGAAAATGATGTGCTGAACCAGCTGGCCGGGCCGTCTTTCAAGATCAACGCCGCTGCAGACTGGGTGGTGTCAGAGAAGCGCATTACGATACAGGACCTCGGAGAGGCCATGGTTGTGGATTGGGGTGACTTTCCTCAACTCGGGGATGTTCGTCTGCTGGATGAGGCTATCAGGCAGGTAACATGGTCGTCACGAAGCTGCCCTGGTATTCTGAAACTGATCAATGGTCTTGAGGGCAAGGAAGTGCCCAGCATCGATATTAAAAAGATCGGACTGGATGCTGAAATCAGGCCCTATGAGGCCGGCCCGGTTTTCGGCGGGGTCAAGATCGCGTCAATGAATGGGGTCGAGGTCAGTTATGACTATTCGACTGAAGAGGCAAAGGCCCTTCTGCCGCGCATTGAAGCGATCCGATTAAATTGTGCACCGGACGCCTGATCAGACGGGTTTAGTCCATTCGGCGAATTCCTTCACCACAGCCTCATAGACCGGCCGTTTGAAGTGGATAATGAGCTCGGGTGTCGATGAGAGCTCCGACCAGCGCCACGCATCGAATTCTGGCGTATGCAAATCCAGATGAACATCAGAGTCCGAGCCATTGAAGCGGAGCGCAAACCATTTCTGTCGTTGGCCGATATACGGACCAGGCAGGCGGCTCTTCAAATCGGTTGGAAAGTCGTAATAGAGCCAGTTCTCACTTTCAGCGAGAACAGTGACAAGCTTGTGTGATACGCCGATCTCTTCTTCCATTTCCCGCAGCGCGGCGTCAGAAGGCGATTCGCCACGATCTATGCCGCCCTGAGGCATTTGCCACTGAAAGGGTCCATGGGCGTTGATGCGGCGCCCCAAAAAGACATGGCCACGTTTTGAAAACAGGGCGATGCCGACATTCGGGCGATAAAGGCTGGGGTCACGTGTCCCCTGTAAAGGTCCGTCGTTCAAGGTGAAGCCTGCTGTTGTTCTCCGTTGCCACTATATGATGGCACAGAGCGCGGCAGGGAAGAGGCTGGCGCAAGAACATAGCCTTTGGAGCTCAGTGTAGATGACCAGTCGCGCAGCTGATCAATTGTGATCGGGAAGGCGAAGCCGGTGCCAAGAGCATAACCCCGTTGAAGGGCAATGGCCTCTAGGTGAAGGAGTTGCTCGTCGATCGCGCCTCCTGATGGTTCGGCGTCAATGACGCGCGCAGCCTCTGCAAATGGCAGGCTGCTGGCATTGGCTGTTGTCTGAAATACGGAGCGCGGAGCGGACCCATCGTGAATGAAGGCGAGCCCGCGTTTCTGCAGCTCTTCGAAGATGGGTGTTATTGCGCGGCTGTCAGTGGCAAACTTTGCCCCCTGATAGTTGGAGACCGCGAAATAGCCCGTCGCGCGGCTGAGGAGCCATTCCAGGCGACGTAAATTTTCGCTGGCATTCGCTGTCGTGAGCAGGGTGTAAGGGCCTGTATCATTGTTCGGATAGTCATAAGGCTCCATCGGCATTTCGATGATGACCTCATGACCAGCTGCACGCGCCTTATCGACCCAGGTCTGAAGTCCGCGCGAATAGACTACGAATGAGAGTGTGATCTCTGGCGGTAATTCGTCGATTGCTGCCTGTGTCACCCGCGAATTAAGGCCGAGGCCACCGACAACGATGGAAATTGCCGGGCGCCCGGCCGGGTTGGAAAACGGACGTCGATAGGCCTGAAAGCTTGTCCGACCATCAGCGGCTATGACCGGAAGGCTACCTTGCGAAGACCACTCGGTAAGACCGTCAAACGGCGCTTTAGGAAGTCCAGCAGGACTTTCGGTGATGACCGCCGTCTCGGTGGGTTCCGGCGGCGTGTCGTGTGGTTCGTCACCCGTCTCGTCGTGAAGATCATCTACGCCGAGGTTCGGACCTTCAGGGTGGTCTTCGGGCTGGAATGTCGCCGGATGCAGCTCGGCGTCATGTGAGTCGTCCAGACGTTCTTTCAGGTTTAGCGGCTCTTGAGCCGGTTCTGTAAACAGGCCAACAACTTCACGCGGGGCGGAGAGGTCAGCATTTCCGGTGCTCATCAGGGTAGCAATGCCGATGCCGGTGACACCCGCAAAGGTGAGCACAGCCAGACTCGTATGAATGATCGCAGTTTTGACCGGCGATGGCGGAGGCTTGCGATTTCCTGGCATGGGTTCACTCAAAATGGGATGATCATCTTCATCCCTTGTTGACGAGAACCATTAACGATTCGCAAAGGCAGGCAGAATTTGCCGAGTAACACACGGATACTCGGCGAAATTTTGTTGAAAATGGCCTGATACGATTTTGAATTAGCCGGCGTTTGGCTCTTCGAGACTTGTCAGCGTGATGGAGCGAAGCCTCTCTACGGCACGATCCAGCTGATAATCATCGCCTTCATAATCCTCTGGCGGCATGTCGTCCGGCATGTGAACTTCGCGACGTTCAGCACCTGAGTCATTGTCGAGCGCGTTCGGCAGGTCAGCTTCCGAGAAACGACGCATGGCTTCGAGGTCTTCCTCGGTGATGACGCGCTGTGAGACTTCATAATCCGGTTCGATGCCCGTCGACTGGATGGAGCGACCTGATGGCGTGTAATACCGCGCTGTGGTGAGGCGCAGGGCGCCGCGCTGTGCGCTGAGTGGGATTACAGTCTGGACGGAACCTTTGCCGAATGAGGTCATGCCGAGCACTTTGGCGCGGTTTTTATCCTGAAGGGCGCCAGCAACGATCTCAGCTGCAGACGCAGACCCACCATTCACCAGAACGATGATCGGCACTTCCGGGAAGCGTTCACCGCGGTCAGCATTATAGCGTTCAATGTCACGCGGATCGCGACCGCGTGTCGACACAACTTCACCTGAGTCCAGGAACATGCTGGAAACCGAAACGGCCTGATCAAGCAGCCCGCCCGGATTGTTGCGAAGGTCAAGAATGAGGCCAGCAGGCTTGTTGCCGATTTCTTTTTTCAGTGCGCTCAGTGACTCATTGAGGAGCTCGGTAGTACGCTCGTTGAAGGTCGACAGACGCACATAGCCGATATCCTCTTCAATCACCTCATGATCGACTGATTTCGGCCGAATAATTTCACGGGTGAGCGTGACGTCGAACGGTTCCTCAGCTTCAGCACGGATGACCGTGATCACGATATCTGTACCGACTTCGCCACGCATATCCTTGATCGCGTCGTTCAGCGGAAGGCCGACAATCGACACGCCGTTAATGGCGGAGATCAGATCGCCAGCGCGCAAATCCGCGCGACTTGCCGGGGAGTCGTCAATTGGTGAGATGATTTTGACGTAACCGTCATCAGAGACGACTTCGATGCCCAGACCGCCATACTCACCACTGGTTTGCACCTGCATGGCTTCGTAATCATCAGCGGCGAGGTAGCTCGAGTGCGGATCGAGCGAGGCGAGCATGCCGTTAATGGCGGACTTCATCGCGTCGGTTTCGTCGACGTCGATCACATACTCGCTATCCACGCGAGCGAGAATTTCTGCAAACAGATCCAGTTGCTGGTAGATTTCCTCTCGGTCGCTGCTCGTACCGTTGGCCGACCAGGCAATAGAGGTCACACCTATGGCTGTCAGACCAAGAGCTGTACCTACTGCCGTTCCCATCAACCATGAGCGCATGGAAATCTCCTTTTCGGCCCGCATCTCTAACCGGATTTGCGGGTCATCCATTTGGTTGGGTCCTCTGGCGTTCCGTCCTTCCGCAACTCCATGTGTAAATCAGGAGAAACATCCGTCCGGTCTGTCATTCGACCGATTGGCTCTCCAGCGAGAACCGACTGACCCAATGTCGCATAAACATCAGATAAGCCATATAGAACGATATGGTAGTCATCACCTGTGCGTAAAATCAACATTTTTCCGTAGCTACGGAAGGTGCCTGCATATTCTATGATCGCATCAGAGGGCGCGATGACCTGGGCTGACGCGCGCGTGCGCAGGGTGATGCCTTCAGCCTTTCGGCCTGTTGGAAGTGTGTCTCCGAAAGCCTGAACGAGACGTCCAGTTGCAGGGAGACCAAGTCGTTCCAGAACAGCAACACTGATCGGAGCCTGCACCTGAGGTGAGACAGGTGCATCGCGAAGGTCAGCTGGCTTACGGGAAGGTGCCAATGGTCCGCTGGCCTCAAGGCTGGCGAGCAGGGTGCGAACGTTTTCAGCTTTGGAGGCGAGCGCATCAATCCGCTTCTGAAGTTGCTCCATCTCGCTGGTGACATCTTCGAAGGCCGATCGTTTGATGGCTGCAAGTTGCTGAATTTCTTTCTGATTTTCAGAAAGCACCAGTTCTTCTTTGTCGAGCCGTTCCTGTTCTTTTGCGACAGCGTCGAGCAGATCAGCATACTGGCGAATTTCTTCAGAGAGCTTTACAGAGCGCGTCTCTAGCGAGTCCGCCAGATCGCGCATAATGATGGCGGCGCGGATGGCGCGTGTGGCATTATCCGGATGCGTGGCGAGGGCAGGGGGCTGGCGTCTCGACGCTGCGATAAGCGCAGCAAGCGTTTCCTTGAGACCCTCACGGTCTGACATGAGCGCATCACGTGCGGCGCGTTCTCTGATCTGAAGATCGATCAGACGGCGTTCGATAATGCTGGCCTGTTCTTCGCGTCGAAGGCTTTCCTGAGCAGCCGCCAGTAACTGTTTGTTGACCACCGACATATCCGCGCGCGCGCTGTTTTGCGCAGATTGAATGGCCGCAAGCGCCTGTCTGTCCGCTTCAAGCTGTTCCTGGACCTGCAAGAGGTCTTCCTGAGTGACGGAATCCTGAGGATTTGCCGGGCCTGCCAGAACCAGCAGCCCGAGCCCAGCAGTTAACCAATGCGCCCGACGAAGAATCATCTGTTCACACTACCAAAACGAATCCAAACCCGGAATTAACGTTAAGGCATCTTGTGAAATTATTCTCGATGATAGGGTGTGCCCGCCATCAGGCTGAGCGCGCGATAGATTTGCTCACTTGCCAGAACCCGCACCAGTTTGTGCGGCCAGGTGAGTGAACCAAGTCGTATTTTCTGATGGTGCGCGTTTTTGATGGCGTCTGTGAAACCGTCAGCTCCACCAATCATGAAAACCAGATCCTGGCAGCCCTGGTCCTTGAGTTTTTCCAGATGCTGGGAAAAGGCGATGGACGTCCAGTCCTTGCCGCGCTCATCTAACAGCATGACCTGAGCGCCGTCCGGCAGTTTGGCCAGAAGGGCGTCGGCTTCATCCGCCTGACGCCCGCCTGCTTCGACTTCGATTTCCAGAACGTCACGTACGCCTAATTGACGTCCGAGCACCTTGGCTCGCGCAAGATAATCATCAATCATCTCGCGTTCGGGGCCGCGTTTGATGCGGCCCACAGTGATCAGAGTGATCTTCACGATCCGTTGCCGGATCTAGTGTGCGTCGGTGATGTGGGAGTCGCCCGCCCAGATGCGTTCGAGCTGATAGAACTCACGTACCTCAGGACGGAAGAGGTGAACAACTGCGTCGCCTGCGTCGATCAGCACCCAATCTGCGTTTGACATGCCTTCGACCTGTGCGCGCCCGAAACCGTCCTCTTTAAGGCGACGGACCAGGTGATCAGCCAGTGAACTAACATGTCGGGCCGAACGGCCTGAGGCGATAATCATGGTATCTGCGATCGAGGATTTTCCACCCAGATCAATAATTGTGATGTCTTCCGCTTTATCATCTTCCAATGTGTCAATGATAAGTGACTCCAGTGGCGGGAAACCATCCTTAGCCTCTGCACCAGTGTGAGTAGGTGCGGACTGTGCGCTCACGTCCAAAAGCTGACCTTTCTATAATGTTTCAGACAAACCAGTGGATAACACAATTTGCGGGTTCCGACAAAATCTCTCTTCAGTTTTTGTGAGTCATGCATCAGGCATCTCCAGCCAGACATGGCTGAAAGCGTCGTCTTTCGATGACCAGATGTGTTTAAGATCAAGGTTTAGTGCGTCTGCCAGGGCTCTGAGCCGCGCTTCATCGAACTTCCAGCTTTCTTCTGTCAGTATGGTTTCGCCGGCTGAAAACTGGAACACGTGTTGGTCCAGTCCGATTTGCGTATCGCGATTGGCGCGCAGGTGCATTTCGATACAGCCCCGAGCAATATTGAAGAATGCCTGGTGATCCCAGTCGTCTGTGTTGAGCTCTGCGCCCAGCGCGGATTGCATATGGCGAAGGAGATTCAGGTTGAACCGTGCTGTGTAACCCGCCGCGTCGTTATAGGCTGCGTCGAGCCGGGCCGCATTCTTGATGCGGTCGACACCGATTAGAATACCATCACCGGGACGGAGCCATGACTTGAAGCCAGACAGAAGCGTGATCTGGTCGGTTGGCGAGAAATTGCCGATCGTGCCGCCCGGGAAAAAACACATGCGTTTTCCGGAGCCCTGAAACATCTCCCCGGTAACAAGTAATGGGCGGGTGAAATCCCCTGCAACCGCGCCCACACGCAGTCTTGGAAAGTCTTCTGCCAGTCCGCGTGCGACAACATCAAGCTGTTCCCGGCTGATGTCGAATAATGTGTATTCAGCTGGATTGGGCAGGGCTTTCAGAAGAATGCGGACTTTCTCAGCTGCGCCTGAGCCGGGCTCGATAATGTTGGCGTCCGGGCCTATAATGTCAGCGATGGAGGCCGCAGAAGTTTGAAGCAACTCGATCTCTGCCCGCGTAACGTAATACTCGGGTGTGGTGCATATGGCTTCGAACAGCTCGGCACCGTTTGCATCGTAGAAATATTTGGGTGGAAGCTCAAAAGGCGGTGCGGACAGCCCTTCGATCACATCTGTTCTGAAGTCGGAAACAGGCGCTTCTGCATCAATCAAATAGGCGAGCTTGCTGGAAAGCTGAGCTGTGTCTGCCATTGGCGGTCCTTTTCGGGCCGTTTACTGGTCCGCACGGCGAAAGGGATTTCGGGCCAGAGCCTTGCGCCGCAAGTTCGTCGATGAAGCTGTATGTAGTGGAGTTGGCAGGTATGTCCAAGTCGGAAGCCGGTGACTGCTGAAGGCTGCTGCCATATTTGGGCGCAGACGATAATCGGCGAAACGGTGAGCAAACTTGGACAACCGGGCGAGACGTGCATCCCCTGGCCGGGCAATGACAGCAATGGGGATGAGCTGAGCGAGATCATCCCAATGTCCCCAACGGTGGAAATACCGCAGATTATCTGCACCCATCAGCCAGATGAATTCGCCTCCGCCGACGCGTGGGAGCAGGGCTCGAAGAGTATCATAGCTGTATCGCGTTCCGAGTTGGCGTTCGATATCGGTGACCCGCATGCGCGGATGATGGGCCATCCGCTCAGCACTGGCGAACCGGGCTTCAAACGAGTTTTTTTCTTCCTTAAGCGGATTGCCTGCTGCGGGAATCCACCAGACCCAGTCGAGCTGAAGGCGTTGCAGCGCCAGCAGTGCGAGGTGTCTATGGCCGGAATGGGCCGGATTGAACGTGCCCCCAAACAAGCCAATGCGCAGGCCTTTATAGGGTCCGGGAAGGATGAGGGTCATGCAAAGCCCAGTGGCGAAAACAGGCCGACTGGCTAACCCAGAAACCCCGACAGATCAATTCTGTGAGGTTCCGGCCTCCTCAGCGGGTTCGATCGTCAGGTCAACTTTTCCGACACGAACCCCCCATTTGCCGACAGTGGCTGTATTGCGAATATCGCCACTAGCGTCTTTCACAAGGATATCCTTGAAGCTGACAGTCATTCCATTACCGCCATCCTCAGAGGCGAGTCTGACTTTGTATTCGAGGCGGAAGGCTGGACCATCAAGATAGCCGCGTGCCGTGTCGATGACGTCTTCGCGCGTACCAGAATATTCACCGGGCCCTGTTTTGGTGAGCCGCCAGGTTTTCTGATCTTTCTGACCGTCATCATATTCGAAGTCTTCGACCAGCGTCAGGACTTCACCATCCCAGCTGCCATCGAGGTAAGCGGTGAACTTACGATTTGTGCCGTTAATTGCCGAGAACTCGCCGCGGCCAACCAGTTTTCCGGTCAGGTCTTCTTCCGGAATGAGTGGTGACACCTCAGTTTCTGCTATTGGGACAGAGGGTTTGGTCGCGCAGGCGGAAACAGACAGAAGTGTCAATCCGGAGAAGACGGGGAGTAGGAGGTTTTTAAGCATGGAGCGGCCTGACTTTGACGATACCTCAAACGAGTTAGATCGGATGAGCATTCTGACCAGTTCTGCGTCAGGCAGACGGTGGCTGAACCACCATGTCGTCGCGATGGACGACGGCTGAGCGGGCAGGATAGCCAAGCCTGTTGCTCAGCTCGCCACTTTGAAGGCCTTTGATCTGTCGAATCTCTGTCGCCGCATAAGTTGAGACACCTTTTGCGATAACGGCACCACTCGGATTGCGGATCGCAATTGCTGCGCCGCGCACGAAGTCGCCTTTTACGGAGACGATACCCACAGGCAGGAGGCTGGCACCGCCAAGGAGTGCCTTCTCGGCGCCGACATCAATAGTGACAGAGCCTTCCGGTGTGAGATGGCCCGAGAGCCAGCTACGACGCGCTTCTTGAGGGGAAATTTCAGAAACAATCCATGTCGCGCGGGCGCCAGAACGAAGTTGCGTGATCGGACGGTCGACCTTGCCGAGTGTGATGGCCGTAGAACAGCCTGCTGCAAGCGCAATGTCTGCTGCATCCAATTTGGTGGTCATGCCGCCAGTGCCGACGCCTGCCTGAGCGTTAGCTCCCCCGGCATAGGCGCGAATTTCAAGTGTGATCGCATCTATATAATTGAGATGTGAAGCCTGCGGGTTTGTGTGCGGATTATCAGTGTACAGACCGTCAATATCGGAGAGCAGGATCAGCACATCAGCTTCAACCATCTGTGCTACGCGTGCGGCCAGTCTGTCATTGTCGCCATAGCGGATCTCTGATGTTGCGACGGTGTCGTTTTCATTGATGATCGGAACGACGCCGATATTCAGCAATTCGAACAGAGTGGCTCGGGCGTTGAGCCATCTTTTTCTGTTTTCTGTATCATCCAGTGTCAGAAGTGCCTGAGCAACTGGAACATCGAGTGACGTAAAAGCCTCTGCAAAGGCCGCCATAAGGCGGGGCTGGCCCAAAGCAGACGCGGCCTGACGTGTCGAAAGGGTGGACATGTCGCGATAGGTGAATTGCTTGTGGGCTGTGGCAAAACCGCGCCCGAGAGCAGCGGCGCCGGAAGACACAATCAGTACTTCCTGGCCGTTTGCCTGCATTTCGGCAATGTCTTGCCCCAGCGTGCGAAGCCAATCGAGATTGGCAATGCCTTCTTCTGGCTTCAGGATAAGTGACGACCCAAGTTTTATGACCACGCGCCGGGCCGACGCCAGACGATCAGTCATTTTCAGGGTGCCCAGCCTTCAGACGAGGCCTCGTCTGCTTCCTCATCGTCTTCAACGCGTTGACCAGTCACGTGGAAGGCAAGCTTGTGAAGAACGGGTTTCACATTCTTTCCGCTTACGGAGGATATAATGTGCACCGGTTTACCGCAGGCTTTTTCAAGCGTGGCTTTGGCTTCTTCCAGCTGCTCGTCGATGAGTGAGTCCGCTTTGGTCAGCGCGACAATTTCAGGCTTATCCGCGAGATGGCTTGCATAGGCTTCCAGTTCGCCTCGGATCAGTTTGTAGGACTTGTCCGGATCGTCTTGCGTGGCGTCGATGAGATGCAACAGGGCTTTGCAGCGCTCCACGTGCGCCAGGAAACGGTGACCAAGTCCCGCGCCATCTGAAGCACCTTCGATCAGACCTGGAATGTCTGCTGCGACAAAGCGAGTGCTTGGGCCAAGGTCAATAACCCCCAGATTCGGTACCAGCGTCGTGAAGGGGTAGTCCGCGATTTTTGGTTTCGCTGCCGAAACGGAACTCAAAAAGGTAGATTTACCGGCATTGGGGAGGCCCACAATGCCCACATCCGCGATGAGCTTCAACTGAAGCCAGATCCAGCGCTCTTCGCCAGGAAGACCCGGATTATACCGGCGTGGTGCCTGGTTCACACTGGATTTGAAGCGTGTATTGCCCCAACCGCCAGAGCCCCCTTCGGCCAGAAGAACCCGTTTGCCGACTTCATCGAGATCGGCAATCAGAGTTTCCTTGTCGTCTTCAATGACCTGCGTACCCGCAGGCACTTTGAGCACAATATCTTCTGCGTCTGCTCCCGTACGGTTGCGACCCATACCATGTCCGCCTCGTGGCGCTTTGAAGTGCTGCTGGTAGCGATAGTCGATCAGCGTATTGAGGCCTTCAACTGCTTCAATCCAGACGTCGCCGCCTTGCCCGCCATCGCCCCCATCAGGGCCACCATACTCGACATAGGCTTCACGACGGAAGGAGACGCACCCGTCTCCCCCGTGCCCTGACTTGATGTAAATTTTGCACTGATCGAGAAATTTCATATCGGCAGCTTACTCGGCCATTAGAGACATATAAACATGGTCGACCGGTTCGCCGCGACCTTTACAGAAAACGTCAGACCTCCAGCAAGGGAGAAACCCCAGCTTTTGCAGGACTTTACCAGACGCCGGATTATCGGAAAAATGACCCGATATCATGAAGCGTGGGGCTTTATAGTCTTTCCACCAGTCAATCAGAGCTTTGGCGGCCTCTGTGGCTATGCCTTCACCCCAGGCTTCTGGGCGGAACCAGTAACCCAGCTCGAACGGGTCTGACCGGCTCGTTCTATGCAGCCCTATTAAGCCAACTGACTGATCGTCTTTTTCTACGACGAAAACATAATCAGTGTCGGCCTGACGACCTTCTTCCTTTTCGCGGACAAAGGTCTCGATTTCATCGTGCGAAATCTCCGGTGGGATTGCCGCCACGTTTTCGTAGATCTCTGGCATACGTACACTATCAGCAATCCAGTTGACGTCTGCGACGACTGGTTTGCGCAAGAGCAATCTGGCTGTCTTCAAAAGGTCTGGCATGATGATCACCTATGGACCGCAGATATATAGGGCCAAAAAACGAAAAAGGGAGGCTGGTAGCCTCCCTGGTTCAATCACCTTGCTTTTCCAGGCTGGGGGCTACCCGATGGCAGCCCGTGCGACCGCCTTATTCAGCTGCGTCCGCTACCGGCATGACCGATACGTATTGACGGTTGTCGCGCTTCTTGCGGAACTCGACTTTACCTTCAACCTTGGCAAAAAGCGTGTGGTCTTTGCCCATGCCGACGTTCGTGCCCGGATACCATTTGGTGCCGCGCTGACGGATGATGATGTTACCCGGAATGACGTTTTCGCCACCGAACTTTTTCACGCCAAGGCGTTTGCTTTCTGAATCGCGACCGTTACGCGATGAACCGCCTGATTTTTTGTGAGCCATGAGGCCACTCCTTCAAATCCGAATGCGTCAAATGCCCTAAAAAGGCTTATTTCGCAAGTTCTTTTGCTTGTTCGATCCAACCATCGCGCTCGACGCGGCCAGAAGCGTTCAGCTTTTCTTCGAGTTCAGCGACGCCTTCCGGTGTCAGTTCAGCGATCTGAGCGAAGGAGGTGATGCCAGCTTCGTTCAGTTTCTTAGCGTAGGCCGGGCCGACGCCTTTGAGCTGTGTGAGGTCGTCAGAAGCAGCAGCTTTTGCCGGAGCAGCCTTTTTCGGCGCAGCGGCTTTCTTTGCCTTAGGTGCTTCTTCCTTCACTTCAGCGGCAGCAGCAGCTTCCGTCTTGGCAGGAGCTTCTTTCTTCGGCGCAGCTTTCTTAGCTTTTGGAGCCTCTTCCTTGATGACCACGGCCTCTTCAGACTTGGTCTTCTTGTCAGCTTTCTTCAGCTTTTTGACGTCAACGCCTTCAGGAAGGATCGCTGTGATCTTGATTGTGGTCTGAAGCTGGCGGTGACCTTTTTTACGCTTGTAGGTCGAACGCTGACGCTTCTTGAAGATGATGACCTTGTCGCCTTTGCCCTGGTCAACAACTTCACCAACAACTGCAGCACCTTTGACGCTTGGCGCACCAACGGTAACTTTACCGTCGTCGTCGATCATCAGCACGTCCTCGAAGGCATGCTCGTCACCGGCATTTGCGTCGATCTTCTCGACGACGATTTCGTCATTCGCGGCAACTTTATATTGCTTGCCGCCCGTCTTGATGACTGCGTACATTGCGCAGGTCCTCTTTGAAACTGGGGTTAGACCGGTTGCAGACCGGCTAGAAAGCGCGGCAAATTACACATCCAACAGCCAGAGTCAATCACTCTTTGCAAGTGGATTGGGAATCTTTTTGTCCGTGGACGGAGTATAACTGCGCTTCTGTATATCTATTAGCACAAAACTCGCGCTGAGGCGACAAAAAACACGATGTTCAGGGCGTTTCAAGTCTCCGCGGCAGGTTTTGTAAGAGCTGGCGATGGTTGTGCAATGCCTCTCAGCAGGCGTCTTAGACCGCCACGACGACGTTCAGTGACGTCAGCCAGCAGCATCACGATAGCAAAGGTGGTCACCAGAAGGAGGCCTTGCCTCCAAAGGTCGGTCGTTTCACCTGGAATCACCGCGCCGAGAAACTGTAGTACCGGATAGTGAAACAGGTAGAGCGCGAATGAGCCGCCTGCCAGCCAGCGGATCAGGCGTTCGCCAGTATTGGGTTTGGCTGGAGCTTTCTGAGAGACGACTTGCTGGCTCATCAGAATGCCTGCGACGCCATAAAGATGAATGGTTACCAGCATGGCCAGACCGTTCGCCCAGACGAAGTTGTCTGAGAAGCCGATATTTGCCCAGATGCGATCTCCGAGAAGACTATGGGTCCAGAAGATGAGCGTATCTGGCAGGCCGGTCGCGTGTGCCATAACGTAAAAAAGGACGGGCGCGGCAAGGCAACTGACCAGAAAGGCGCGTGACTGTTGAGCGGGCAAGCCAGAACGAACGGCTTTCCAGAGCGCGACCCCGAGCAGCCATGATGGCATGAGCAGAAGTATCTTCCAGCCTGCAAACAGGGCGATTGCCCCAATGGAGAGAAATCTGATCGATCCCCTGAGAAAGACTGCGCAGGCAAACAAGGCGTAGTACATGACTTCATAGCTCAACGACCACCAGGGGCCATTGGATCCGGGGCGGAGGGACATCCCAAGCGATTGGTTTGTGAAGGTGAGGGCGCCAATAATGCGCTGGACCGGCTGATCTGGCTGATAAAAGCCCTTATAAACTTCGGGGGCGAGCGCGGCGCCGATCGGGTCGAGCAGAAATGTCAGCGCAATGGCGGGAATGGCGACGCTCCACATGCGAGAAAGTCTGTCTGCGGCGAAAAGGGAGAGGCCTTCATCTCGACGGCGGTCAGCCGTTGCAGCGATGACGAGTCCTGACATCACAAAGAAAACGGTGACGGCTTCTCCACCAAGATCATGGTCGCGAATCCAGTCATAGTCTCCGCCGGTAAAACGCTGATAGGCCCAGTGCGAAAACAGCACGAGCACGGCACAGAAGGCGCGCAGTCCGTCCAGATAGAGCGAGAAGCGCGGCGTCAGCATGGTGCGTCAGCAGCCTCAGGTGTGGTGCTCGGTTGTTGGGCCTCTGCCAGCGCCTTATTCTTGCGGTCCAGAAACTGAAATGGCTCCAGCATGGAGTCTTTGAGTGTCTGGTGAGGGCGCGGACGCTTGACGCCGAACTCTTCAGACAGGCCATAGCTGATTTTCTCACCCGGTGCCGGGTTGTAGAAAGTGCGGAAGATGACGTCCCAGGTCGAAAACAAACGACCATAATTCATGTCCCAGTGGTGAGGCAGGCGGGAGTGATGGATCTGATGCTGGGCTGGGGTGGAGAAGATATAACAGAATGGCGCGGGGAAATTGATCCGAACATGCGTATGACGCAGGTTCGCGGTTGTCGCGTTGTAGAGAAACGTCACCGCATTCGCGCCGAACAGAAGATAATAGTCGAGCCCACCAAATGCAGCGGCGACAATGCCCTGCAAAGGGCCGGCAATGAACACGATGCACAGGTTCTGGACCACCGCTTCAACAGGGTGTTTGCGGGCAGCGGTAAGCGGCGTTAATCGCTCGGCAGAGTGGTGCAGGCGGTGAAATGCCCACAAGGCAGGTATTTTATGCGCCATGGCGTGTGCGGCCCAATAGGCGAAATCGAGACTGGCCACCACGAGAAGCGTTACAGCGATGCAAGCCAGTGGACCGTAAGTGACATATTCAGCGGTGACAGGTGCCGCGCCAAGCAGGGTGGCAACCGAATAGACCACGCCCCCAAAGGCTGATGCCACTGTTAGTCCCATCAGGATCGCGACCAGATAATTCACGACATAGACTTTGAGGTCGACGCGCGTTGTGGACCGCTTCCAGACATTGGTCATGAAGGCCGAACGCAGCACTTTGCGCCAGCTGACAACGCCCTTTTGGCTTTTGATCAGGACAAGCGCATACACGCCTGCATAAAGCGCCGTGAGAATGAGAAATGGCCACCACATCCGATCATGGTGAATGAGTGCGGAATCGGAAAGTCGTTCAAACCACATATCAGCAGATCTGCCCCGTTGTCCCGTCTACGCAGGCGGCGCAGATATCGGTCTCTCGAGACTAGAAAACCGGGCTATAAATCGCGTGTAATCTGAACGGCGAATTTCTGGCGACTGGTTCAGCTTTTGCTAACCATAACAGACGGAGACCTCTCGCCTGTGCGTGCAAATCGCAGGCTTGGCGGTGATGCCAAGCAGGACTTGCCTTCCATGCATGCTTTGAGTATTTACGCGCGCTTCCCGTGGAGAGGTGCCGGAGTGGTCGAACGGGACGGTCTCGAAAACCGTTGTACTCTCACGAGTACCCAGGGTTCGAATCCCTGTCTCTCCGCCATTGAGATTCCTGACATTCAGAAAACCCCTTCTGCCTTCGCAGAATGCCCTCGGCTTATTTGCCGATAAAGCTCGCCGGATCTACAGCAGGCAATCTTATGAGGGGAGATCGGCTCTATGCTGGCTTGAAATGATCTCCGAAGGCGAAAAACTGAGAAGCGCACTCAATATAGAAGACGGCGATTTGGTTACAATTAGATTTGAAAAGCCGTTGGTTGCGTAAATATTTTTAGATCGACCAACCGCTAATCTTTCCGCCACCAAAAACATCGCAGAAAAAACCGCCAAGGTCCGGAATGGGTA
>NZUJ01000009.1 GCA_002701295.1 Ponticaulis sp.
CGGAAAGCCTTGCAGCTGACATCGGAAGGCCAGACTTTGATTGACACAATGCTGTCCGATATCCGCAAGGATATGACTCGCATCTACAGACAAGCCGGTGAACCTTCGGTTTCCGGCGCACTTGAACTGCTCGAAGCTATTGTCACCGCATCCGGAGATTCTGATCCCGCATGAACCGCATTCCGAACCATATTCTTGTTGTTGATGATGACGACCGCATTCGTGATCTGACGAGGCGATATCTCAGCAATCTCGGCTATCACGTCACGGCAGCGAATGGCGGCGTTCAGGCTCAGAATTTACTGCAACAGCTGGAATTCGACCTGATTGTACTTGATGTGATGATGCCAGAGGTCAATGGCTTCCAGCTCCTCAGCCTGATGCGCGAAAAGGGGCAGTTCACCCCGGTAATCCTTCTCACCGCGCGCGGCGAAAGCGCTGACCGGATCGAAGGCCTGAAACTGGGCGCAGATGACTATATCCCGAAACCGTTTGAACCCGAGGAGCTGGCTTTACGGATCGCAGCCATTCTGCGCCGCGTGGTGGTTGAGGAGCCAGTCGAGGAAATCGAGATGTCGGGCATGATCTTTAATATCGCGCGCGAAGAACTGAAAGACGGCGACAAACTGGTTCGCCTCACCGACGGCGAAACGCAGCTTCTCAAATTGCTGGCCAAAAATGCGGGCGAACCGGTTAGCCGGGAGTCGTTGGCCTCAGGCACGAGCGCAGGTGTTGATCGATCCGTCGATGTGCAGATCACGCGTCTGAGGCGCAAAATCGAACCTGATCCCAAGGAACCGATCCATATTCAGACGGTTCGCGGTATTGGCTACCGCCTGATGCCCGACGCTTAGAGACCAGGTCATGTTGCGTTTCAGAGATATCACACCAAGAGGGTTTTATGCGCGCAGTCTGCTGATTGTGCTCTTACCTCTTGTCGTCCTGTTGATCACGATGACCTGGTTCTTTTTCGATACGCATATTGCGCAGGTCAGCCGGAAACTGTCTCAATCGGTATCTGGCGAAGTCGCAGAAGTGACGCGCAGGTTCGTGGTTGCCGATCCGCAGGGCGGGCTGAGCGAAGAACAAATTTCAGCCATGTCCGAAACGCTCCGCCTCAGTGTGAGCGTTCTGCAGGAGACGAGCCTACCCGAGACACATTCAGTGCCGTTCTGGCGCAACTCCCGGACGGATCTTCTCGCTCATGAGCTTGGTGTCAGCCTCGAAAACACACCTTACTGGCTCGATACGGATGCCGAAGACTCGCAGGTCGATGTGCGCGTTTTGACTGGCCTGGAGCACGCGCCCCAGATCAGGTTTCTGATCGACCGGAAGCGGACCTTCTCGACCACAGGGCACAATTTCATTGTCTGGGTGTTTTTGTTTTCGCTCCTGTTGATCGCGATCGCCATTGGATTTTTGAGAAATCAGGTCAAATCTGTTTTGCGCCTCGCAGAGGCTGCAGACGCCTGGGGCCGCGGCGAGGATATTGGTGAGCTGCGTCCATCAGGCGCGACTGAGGTTCGACAAGCGGCGCGAGCGATCAGCCAGATGCGCGAACGGATCATCGCGCATGTTAATCAGAGAACGGCCATGCTGGCGGGTGTCAGCCATGATCTACGAACCCCTCTCACCCGCCTGAAGCTCCAGCTGGCGCTGCTTCCGCCCTCCGAAGACAAAACCGCAGCTCAGCAAGACTTGAATGATATGTCCGAAATGCTGGATGAATACCTCGCCTTTGCGAAGGGTGAGGAAGGCGAACATTACCAGCTGAAGGATATCAGTGCTCTGGCCCATGAAGTAGCCATGGGCGAGGCCGACCGCGCCGCCATATCCGTGCAGGCAGAGACAGGCATTGAAACCCGCATCCGGCCTCTCGCTGTGAAGCGGGCACTGGCCAATCTGGTCAGCAATGCCGCAGATCACGGCAACACGGTAAAAGTCACCGTCGAAGACCGGGAAACCTCGGTCGTGATCAGCGTTGAAGATGATGGCCCCGGCATTGATGAAAGCCGAATGGATGACGCATTTCAGCCCTTTGTGCGCCTCGATGAGGCCCGAAATCAAAATACGTCCGGCATCGGTCTCGGGCTCGCACTTGCGCGCGATGTTGCCAGAAGTCATGGCGGCGACATCATGCTCAGCCGATCAGATCTTGGCGGATTGCGCGCCGAATTTCACTTGCCGCTGCAAACATCTGCACCCAAAAACTGACGCCCTTGCCACCTGAAACAAGAAAGGGCGCGAAGTCTGCCTTCGCGCCCTTTTGAACTTATGGCGTTCTTTGCCTCTGAACCGGGGTTCAGTCCTGCGAAACAAACAGATTCCGCACTGCGAAATAGGCACCAAACAGGAAGCCAACACCGCCAATAATGGTGAAAAACGGGCCCGCATAAAGCTGGTTGCGTTCCACAGGCGTGTCAGACTTGATCAGACCCCACCAGTCTGTCGCGCCGAAAATACACATGGCTCCGCCCAGAAGCACCAGGATCACAAATGGCAGAACACTGATGAGACGCTTGGCCGGAGAAACCCGCTCGCCCATCACCGGGTTATAGCCTTCAGAGTCAGCTTTCTGAGCTGCCATTTCTTCAGGGAAGTGATCTTCGACAAGGGGATCGACAATGCACTTCTTTTTGGTTCCGGCCGCGCTTTCAGTAGCTTCAGGCGTTTCGTCAGACTTCCAGATTTCAGCAATCTCTTCGTCATCCTGAACAGCTTCGGAAGACACCAGAGTTGCCGGGCTGGCGGCCGGAGAGAAATCTTCTTCATAAATTGGCTCAGGCTCAACAGCTTCTGAACCCTCAATCTCTTCGCCGGCCTGCTCGGCCTCAGTTTCAACTTCAGAAGTGATCTCTTCTTCAGCTGTTTCAGCTTCGTCTTCCGCTTCACTGGCTTCAACGGCTTCGACAACATCATCGGCCTCGACCACAATGACGTTTTCAGCTTCCTCAGGCACCTCGACAGTTTCAACGTCTTCAGCGGTGCCGACTGTTTCAGCGAAAGTCGTAACAGGTTCCGCATCGACGTCCTCGGCTGATGCGTCCTCGTCGATTTCGTTCAGAACCTCCTCAGCCTGAACAACGCCGGCTTCAGCTGTTTCAGCAATTGCCTCTTCGACGGTTTCTTCGGTTTCTGAAACCAGAGCCAGAGGCTCAGCTACGTCGATTGGCTCAAGTTCAGGTCCAATCTCAGCGGCATCAGATCCGGTTTCGTCCTCATCCGCTTCAATGGCAGTTTCGGCGTCTGTGGTCTCAATTTCAGGGAGATCTTCAGCTTGCGAAACATCGACGTCTTCAGCCTCTTCGACAGCTGTTTCAGCGTCGGTGTCTGACGTCTCAACATCATCAGATTCAGCGTCGACTTCAGTCTCAGTTTCGTCTTCGGTTTCATCCTCGACGCGGGTCAGATTAGAAGCGGTGATCGCCGCCGCAAGTAGACTGTCGTCGACGTCGAAATCGTCATCTTCGTCTTCTTCATACTCGTCGAGGTCTGCATATTCAGACTCATCGGAGGCATCCCAGATCGATGCCTGAACAGGTCTAAGATCTTCTTCCTGGTCGTCATCATCATCGTCGAAATCAGCGAGCGGCTGAGGCGCGGCGTCTTCAACCGTAGTTTCGGTTTCGGATTCTTCTGTCTCGACCGCTGTATCTTCGACAGTTTCAACTTCGTCTTCGACAGTCTCCTGATCACTCAGCAACCCAGGCAGAATGATGTTCTCTGGCTCGACGAGACCTTCATTGCTGTTCGCCGCTTCAAGAGGACGCTCTGCAGTGACTGTCTTCTGAACCTCGCCATCGCCGGTGATTTTCGTCTCAATAGAGAGCGCGCCATCCGACAATGCCAGAACAGACGCAGCAACATCCAGCTCCGGTCGAATAATCTGGCTCGGCGCGCTGGGTGCACCTGCAGGGTGAGACAGGAAAAGGTGTTTCTCTGCGGCACGTCGACGGACCAGCGCATCAACAACGATCAGTCGGCCATCAACACGCGCCTTGCGCCAGGCGTTGAAGCTTTCCGCCGCTGCGAGCATTTCACCGGCATTGACGTATTTCAGGACATCACTGGCATGGAAATTCTCGCGCCCCACATTCCAGGCAAATGAGACGAGTGCATCAAATTCATTCTGATTTAGCGGAGCGTGAATGGCATCAGAAACCCATTTTTCGGTTTCCTGAAGGTCATAGCGCAGAAGATATTCTGCTTCACGTTCAGTGACCTCCACGCCCTCACGAGCAGAACGCGTGTGACCATAGCCCACGATCCAAGCCCCACCGGCGAGCGGTTCGGAACGACGTCGCAGTCCCTCAAATCCTTTGATGAGCTCCAGCCCGGATTTCGAAATACGGTTAACCTGACCCATGAATTGCTTCTTTCTGGCACATAATCGGCGATTTCTTCGCCCTTCATGCAAATTCAGCACCCAGTCTGATCCCTACTCTGTCTACAGAAGTATGGCCGTCGCAAGTCCGAGAAAGCTGAGAAAGCCGATTATATCGACTGTGGTGAGCAAAAAGACAGAACTCGCAACGGCCGGGTCGGCACCAAGGCGTTTGAGGGTCAATGGTATGATGATTCCCGACAATCCAGCCCAGATGAATGTCGCAAGCATAGCGAGCGCAATGACGGCCGAAAGTTTCTCATCCTGAAACCAGATCCAGGCGATCGCGGAAACGGCCACCGAAAAGACGACACCATTCATCAGAGCGGCCACGCCCTCTCTGAAGATTGCGCGCCGCGTGGTGGCGCCGGAAAGCTCTCTTTCCGCGAGTGCGCGAACCGAAACCGCCAGCGTCTGAGATCCAGCATTGCCGCCGAGCGCCACGACGACCGGCATCAAAACCGCAAGAGCAACAATCTGATCAATCGTGTCTGCAAACACCGAAATCACGAGCGAGGCGCAGAAAGCTGTAATCACATTGACAGCGAGCCATGGCGCACGTGAGCGGAAGGTCGAGATGACCGTATCAAAGGCGTCAGCCGAGCTCACACCACTCAGAGCGAGAAGGTCTTCGCGGTTTTCTTCCTGAATAACATCAACCACGTCATCAATGGTCACCATACCGGTGAGCCGGTTTGACTCGTCGACAACCGGCGCTGACGTCAGGTCGTATTTCTGGAACAGATAGGCCACTTCTTCCTGGTCCATCTCTGCGGTGATTTCGACAGTGATCGGCCGCATGATCTCGCCCAGCGGAATACTTCGCTGACTTCGCATAATGGTATGAAGTGGCACAGCACCCAGGACACGAAAGGTCGGATCGATAATATAGATCTCAAAAAAGACATCCGGCAGATCATCCGCATGGTTGCGGGCGTGATCAACCGCCTGCCCCACCGTCCAGAATTCTGGCGCGGCAAGGAAGTCCCGCTGCATGAGGCGACCTGCGGTCTCCTCATCAAAGGCCATGACGCGTTCGAGTTCTTCCCGCTCGCCGGCTTTGAGGGAGTCGAGAATGCTGGCCTGGCGTTCTTCGGTCAGGTCATCAAGGATGAGGGCTGCATCATCCGAATCGAGCTGGTTGAGCGTCTCGGCAAGGTGCGCGTCAGGCAGGTGATCGACAACAAGTTCGCGATACTCATCGCGAAGTTCGATCAGGACCGGTGTCGGAAACTGATCACCCAAGAGCTCAGCTGTTTCGCTGATGGCGCCGCGCGGCAAAACCTCAAGAATATCAGCTGCATCAGCGGGGTGATATTGCTCCAGGACTTCAAGAATTTCTGCCGGACGCGTGGTCTCTATCGCCGTTTCAAGTTCGGCAACGCGTTCAGCCATAGCCTCATCTTCAGTGAGTTCCGGCTCTGCGGCGTATTCGTGTTCGGGTTCTACAGCCATGGCAGACTCCGCAGATCAGACTTTGGGCGAGTTCATGTCGTTGCAGAGAGCGTGACGGTGGTCAATGGGAATCGCATGGCATCACGCCGGAATGATAGACTTCACATACCGACCTTCCACATGTGGCACGCCATTTACAGTCAACGCCGCATCAACGTGCGCCAAATGGCGCCCGATACGGACCACACGCCCTTCCAGAATGGCCTCCGCACCTTTCGGGACAGCTCTCAACATACGGTATTCGCTCGCTGAGGTGACCGTCCATTTATCCGCCGCCAGCTGAGTGACAAGCGCCGTCATTGCGGCTGGCTCCATCAGGAGCGAGCTAACACCGCCATGAACATATCCGCCCGGAACCAGCGCAGCGCCATCAGTATCGAAGGACAGACGGGATTGCCCATCGCCAAAAGATATAAGCTTCAGTCCAAACAGCTTGTGGGACGGCAGATCGATAAACGTCTGAAACACCCGCGCCTGTTCCTCTGCCGTCCGCGGAGCCGTCATTGAGCAGAGCCGTGAAGTTCAGACAGGAAGTGAAGAACCAGTTCATTCACTTTCTCAGATTCTTCCTGCTGGACCCAATGGCCTGTTTCCGGAATCAGAATGACATCTTTCAGACCCGGCACAGGTGTCGCCATCGCCGTTTCCAGCATGGGTTTGGTCGCCCCGCCAATGACAGTGTCTTTTTCACCCGCGATGAACAGAACGGGTTGCGAGATCGTCTGATCAGCAAGATCAGCTGTCAGCTCCCAGTTCCGATCAAGGTTGCGATAATAATTGATGCCGCCATGAAAGCCCGTTTTCGTGAATGTCTCGACGTAATACTCAAGATCCTCTTCCGAGAGCCAGGTCGGGCGTTCTGTTGGTTCGCCCAGTCGCGGGCCGAAACCGCCTGCGCTGGCTTTCGGGTCCGTCACCTCTGGCGGCTTGCGAGGGGTTGAGGGTGATGCATAGAGTTTGCTGAGAATCGCACGCGGATCGGCTTCGAACTCGGCCTCAGCGACGCCCGGTTCCTGAAAATAGAGCATATAGAAGAAGTTTTCGCCGTAGCGTTTCTTCATCACTTGCGTCGTCGGTGCGGGCGCACGGGTGGGAAATGGCACGCTCATGGCAACATAGCCATCATAAAGCTCAGGATTCATCAGCATGGCGTACCAGCCAACCGCAGCGCCCCAGTCGTGACCAATCAGAGTGGCGCTGTCCTTGCCATAAAGCTCAACGAGCCCGGCAATATCGCCTGTCAGTTTCCTGATGTCATAGGCACCTACAGCTTCCGGCGCATCTGAACCGCCATAACCGCGCATATCCGGCGCAACGACACGATAGCCGGCCTCAGCCAGAACCGGGATTTGATATCGCCAGGAATAGGAAAGTTCCGGCCAGCCATGAATGAGAATGAGAAGCGGTCCGTCTTCTGGTCCGGCCTCAGCGACTCGAAGCGTGATTCCGTTCACCGACTGCTCAGTCTGGACTATGCCGTCCAATTCCATACCCGTTCTCCCCGGTTGATGTGTCGTTTGCGTTGAACAGCCCGCCAGAAAGGCCAGGCCGACAGCGCACACCTGAACGGCTTTGAACGTATGTCGGAACATCTTCTCCCCGCGATGCTATTTTGAAGCGACACTAGCAGGGCGAATGGAACGGGCAAGTTCTCGCTGCGGCAGTCATCTGAGTGTCACGCCTTTCAAACGGATACGACCGCCAGCCTTCCACTGACGGTCGCCTCCCCTTTTGACGATTGAACGCGCCTTACATGAAGGCAAAATCGTTCGCCGAAAGCTCTGCAAGGGTCATATTCTGCAGAAGGATTTCATTGTCACCATCGGTGATCAGGAGATGGTTTCCTGATTCTGTCAGATGGTTTTCGATCAGGTCCTCATAGGATTCAATGCTCGTGTCCGTGAAGGTGATCGTATCCACACCGGCTTCGAAGTCCCGAACCTTGTCCTCACCGAATGCACCTTCGAAGTGGAAGGTGTCGGCACCTTCATTACCGTAGAGCACGTCATCGCCGAGGCCGCCGAAAAGCTCGTCATCGCCATCATTGCCGCGAAGGTCGTCGTTTCCGGTACCACCTTCGAGAAGGTCACTACCCGTTCCGCCGAGCAACATGTCATTGCCAGCAAGACCGATCAGGAGGTCATCTCCGTCGCCACCGAGCAGTTTGTCGTGGCGTCCACCACCATTGAGGGTATCGATGCCATCGCCGCCGATCAGCGTATCATTGCCTGCGAGACCATTAAGCTCGTCATCACCGGCGCCGCCGCGGAGAATGTTCTCGACCTCGTTGCCAACAATCGAGTCGTCGCCAGAGCCCGTTGAAGCGTTCTCAATCGTGACGCCATTGGCAATGGTGAAACCGCCAAAGATGCCGGTTGCATATGAGACGACACCACCGCCGCCAATTTCATATTCCAGCGTCGCATCATTGAGATTGATGCTGGCATCCCGGTCACCGCCATAGGTGATTTCGTCGATGCCGTCAGCATCCCAGATGGCTGAATAGAACGTACCCGGTGCATTCACATCGATAAGTTCGTAAGTGTCGTTTCCGGTGTTGGTGTCTTCATTGACACCATATTTGTCTTGCAGAACTGCGATATCGAGAGGGCTCAGCGTACCAGCGTCGCCATAAGGCACATCGGCGAGCAGGCCATCGAATGTTGGTTGACCAAAAGGAGACGTCGTCCAGCCATCATTGTAAGACATGACAGTATGCACGCCCTGGCTCAGGTCAAAATCAGAAACTGATCCGCCGATCACTGAGCCATCATCCGATCCGCGCATGACAGAAGACCTTCCGCCCGTGTCATGCGGGTGGGACAGCCCATGCCCATGCCCCAGCTCGTGAAGAATGGTGTTGAAAGCTGAACCGCCTGGCTGAAGTCCTGCTTCCGTCCAACGCTGATCAGCAATATTGAAGTGGCCCTCGCCTTCATCCAATTCGCCGGGAGGCGCCATGTCACCCAGAACACTCGCGCCGGGGCCCGGTGTGCCCGCATAGGAATAGAACTTGAAGTGCGCGTCAGCAATGTTGTCGACTTCAATATAGACGTTGTCGGTCACGGCTTCGTAGACATCAAACGCGTCGCGGAAGGCCTGTTTTTCGAATTCCTGCCAACCGAGCGCGACACCTGTACTGAACAGGCCGGGATTAGTCGGGTCTTCTGTCAGGTAAATTTCGCCGAGTGGCGCGAAGTAATAGGTGATGACGTTTTTGCCTTCGATGCCATAAGGGTTCGCAGACCCCATGAAATCGGCACCGTTGTCGCGCGGACCATCATCTCCATCGGGATCGCGAGACGAACCATCAAGCGTTGGCCCCCAATCCAGTGAGTGCAGTGGGCTCTCAAAATCATAACGCGGTTGATAGGCAAATGCCGGATCGACTTCGTTCGCAAACAACAGATAGTCGCCGACGAAGTCGCCCGTATCACCATTCAGCGGCAGCTCATCATAGGCGCGCGCATTGATGTAATAGGTTCCTGATTCAGGCGCTTCGAATGTCAGCAGAGCATCCAGTCCAGATGGCGTATTCGGCCCACCACCATCGGCGATGGCCAGTAGCTCGCCTTCACTGTCATAGACCTCGAGATAGGCGTCGATCAGTGGGACAAGATTTGGTCCGCCTACCTGCAGATACTGACCAAATTCGTAGAACAGTCCGCCCTCAAGTTCGATTTGGAAAAAGTCCTGATCGCCGAGAACGTCAAGTGTCGACACAACGGAACCGCCAACTTCAAGCGTGGTGGTTGATGTGATGTCATCAGCGACATTGTCGCCTGTGATCAGCGTGACATTGGATTGATCGAGATATGGCACAGTGCCTGGCTCGGTGTAGACCCAGTTTAACAGCAGCCCGTTTTCAGCGCCGGCGATGGCATAGTTGTGATTCTTCCAATTGCCGTTGCAGCAAGCACAAGCAATGAGTTCGACATCCAGAAAAAGAAGCGAGTCAGGCGAAACGTCATCGAGGCTTTCAGTAGATGTCGTCGATAAGTCAGCAGCCAGTGATGATGAACTCAATGAGCCACTGTACCCATCGCCGGTCACATCAAATATCGTAGAACTGCTTTCTTCAGGCGCGAGAGACGATTTACTCATCCGCGCTGCCACATCGACTTCGTTGAACTCTCGGAACCGGCTCCAACCCTGGATACCAAAATCCAAATTCCGCATTTTCGCTCTCCTTCACTAGCGCTGCGACACCCCATAGTGCGCCATTTCGCCGCAGCCTTCGTGAGTTAAAGATGCATCATTCTTCCCGCTGGAATAGGTTTTTGGGGCAATTTTTTCTACACTACACGGAGTAGTGCAAAACGTTTTTTCACTGATCAGTTTAAAAAAAAGCGGCCAAAATCAAAGATCAAGGCCGCTAACCAAAAAGATTTAACAAAGGTAAATTATTTTAAATTCATTTCAGATTTCAGAGGTTTTACAGCAAAGAACAACAGAATTCCCGCCAATACATAGAATGTGCTGGTCAACAACATCGCATGTTGGAGACTCACTGGGTTGGCCTGAGCACAGGCATCTGCAATGGCAGAAACCTCCCCGACCTGCAGGGTTGAACAAGTTGCCCGGCTGATATCGCCAACATTCGCCGCAGCCAGTTGCACCTCAAAAAAGATGTCACTCATGGCGCCAATGAAGAGCGGTCCAAGTCCATATCCAAGCAGGTTCACAACGAAAAGCATGATCGCCGTGGAGACCGCTCGCATTTGCGACGACACCACACCCTGGGCGATGGTGTATTGCGCTGCCAGATAGCCGTATTTGATGAAGGCACCAATGCAGAGGCCAATCACGCAAATCCAGATATTGGATGAAAGAAACGCCCACAGATAAAATGGTACACAAACGATCAGGCCTGCCCCCGGCAACCAGGCGATCGCGGTCGGGTGAGACCGCGCCATCCGGCTGACCGACCACCCTGTCAGCGCGGTTCCGGCAGCAGCCGCGGCGGCCACCGGCACATTTACCCAGACAGCCGCCTGACCAGCCGTTAATCCAAACGTGCGGACGATGTAAAGAGACTGGAAGGTCGCAATGCCATATCCACAAAATGCGGCCAGCGTACAGGCAGCGGTCATGAACCAGAAGGACCGCTTGGTCGCCAGAACAGACAATCCTTTCGTGAATGGTATGCGCTCACGCTTTTGCTGCCGCGCGTCAGGCGGATCAGTGTAACCCCGCGGCGGTTCTTTGACCGTCAGAAAGAAGATGATGGCCACAATCACGCCCGGCGTTCCCAGGACAAAAAATGCGACACGCCATCCGAAAACATCAGTAATCGGGCCCCCGATGAAGTTTGCCAGCATGGTGCCAAGCGTCACACCCATCGCATAATAGCCGAGTGCTGAGGCGCGTTTGTCTGCAGGATAATAGTCGGAGATGAGTGAATTGGCTGGTGGCGTACATCCCGCCTCTCCGACACCGACACCAATTCGGAAAATCAGCAGCATCCAGAAGCCACCCAGAACCAGTCCACCAATCGTGACTTCCGTCGCCAATCCGCAGAGTGCTGTCATCAGGGACCAGAGCGCGAGACAGATGGCGATAATTCCGACCCGGTTTCGTCGCTCTGAAATCTGTGCGAGCGGAATACCAATGATGGTATAAAATAGCGCAAAGCCAAACCCGGTCAGAAGGCCAAAAGCCGTGTCCGAAATGCCGAGTTCCGGTTTCATCACAGGCGCAACAACGCCAATCAGTGACCGGTCAATAAAGTTCAGAATGTAGATCAGAAGCAGAGCATTCAGCACATAGGTCCGGCCCATTTTGGTGCCAAAGCCGAGCTGCCAACCCTGCGATTCTGCCGAAGCAGTCGTAGCCGACATGTTTTTCCTCCCAGGTCGCTGATTTTTATGTGTGCGACGCGTTCATTGGCACATTAAGGCATGGCCGCCAGCGATCTGCAATTCATGCATTTGTGATTTCGCTGCCAGGAGGACGGGAGATTGATTGTTTCAGACCGGCCCATCAGGACGCGGCCTACGCGGCGTGAGGCTTATTAAATACGATTTATCTCTATATTCATTCGTGCCACTGGACTCATTGCGAAGCCAAACAGCGGCAGACCTGCCGCCGGGCTTTGCCCGCCCGGCCGGAGCGGGCTCACGCGGCGTGAGGCAGACGGGACATAATTTCTCGCTATTTTCGTGCCACTGGCACGAAAATTTTTGCAAAGCAAAAATGCGAGAAATGGTGCGGCCGAGAAGACTCGAACTTCCACGGGTTGCCCCACAGCGACCTCAACGCTGCGCGTCTACCAATTCCGCCACGGCCGCACGC
>NZUJ01000010.1 GCA_002701295.1 Ponticaulis sp.
ACCGCCAAGCCCATCCAGCACACGTGCGCCTGTGATCAGCGTCGGCGCGGAAGGATACCGCTCATAAGTGGAGGGAAAGGGGTTGGGATCGATGGCAAATCGCTCACCAGAATCGGCGGAAGGCGAGTCTTCACCTCCACATGCGGCCAGCGCAATTGCGCCAAGCGCAGCCAGTATAAGCCTGCTTTTGTGAATCATTCAGAGCCCCTGACAAATTGGATGCTCAGATCATGCAGGCGATTGTCGCTCTGACAAGTGGCCGAAGACCTAAACCCCTCATGTGTGTCTTCGCAGACGCAGATCAGGGCAGATCGTCCGGGTCGGCTTCAGTCTTGTTGGACGCGTGCACATAGGTGAGCAGACCGAAAAATCCGACAACCACCAGACCAGCAAAGACGAGTAATCCGTAAATCATGGCGCTCTTCCTTTCAGACAAAGACGTCCTTGTTCTCGCCATGGTTCCATCATACCACATGCCGAATTCGTGTTGCCGCGGCTGCTGAACCCGACAGCACGAAAGGAATGGCCTATGGCCTCCAAAGAAAGAGACCGCGCCTGGAGACGGGCGCAAAAGCAACTCCATGACGATCATCATGGGCCGAGAACGCGTGGCTTTCGCTATGGCGATCCTTGTCCAAAACGCTGGTATGAGATGTATTTCCGGCGCAATAAACTGGCCCGGGCGCGTCAGATCGGACTGATCTGGCCACATGCGGAATGGACAAAACTCATGACCGACACAACCATGCTCAACATTCTGTTCGTCTGCTCCAAAAACCAATGGCGCAGCCCGACGGGTGAGAAAGTGTTTGCGGGTATGGAAGGCGTCAAAACGCGCTCAGCTGGTACGTCGCGTTCGGCGAGACATCAGATCACCCTCAACGACATTCGATGGGCGGACCTGATCGTCGTGATGGAAGACAAGCATGCGAGCCGCATCAAGGCCGATTTCCGTCAGGAAGTGACTTATAAGCCGGTTCATGTGCTCGACATTCCAGACAATTATCCATTCATGGATGAGGAACTGATCGAGCTTTTGAAATCAGCGGTTACACCGCTGATCGAGTCCGAGCTCGGGAGATAAACTCACTCTCCCACGACCCTCTCCTGTCCAGGAGAGGGTTTCTGACCTTCAAAAATACCTGTTAGTCAGCCTGCACCATCGGCCTTGTCAGCATCAGCTCATACCAACGCGTCAGATTTTCGCGCCCTTCCCAGAGTTTCGCCTGCATGTAACGCGCAAAATTCAGCGAAATGAAAAGTTGGATATCGGAATTTGTGAACCGGTCACCCGCCACATATTCGGTGAGGCCGAGCACCTTATCGAAATAGTCAGCGGCCTTTTGCGTCGCGCCTGCCGAAAGCTCAGACCATTCCTTGCACTGCACAGGCTCCAACGCGACCGCTCGCGGATGACCATGACGGAACCAGCCGGCAATGGACATCATCAGCATCAGCTCAACGCGGCGGTCCCACATTTCGATCTGTGCTCGTTCCAATGGCGTCGCGCCAAGAAGGTTCGGCTCGGGGAACACACTCTCAAGATAGGTACAAATCGCCCGGCTCTCGCCCAGCACAGTGCCGTCATCGAGTTCGAGAGACGGAATGCGCGCAAGTTCATTCACCGCGCGATAGTCTGGTTTTTTGTGCTCGCCTTCCATAAGGGCGAGTTCAATAATCTCGACCTGATCCAGCGCGCCTTTTTCTTTGAGAAAAAACGTCACGCGATCAGGGTTTGGCGCACCTTTGGCACTGTAAAGTTTCATATCGTCCTCCCGGAATGTCTTTCCCAGAAGATAGTGCAACTACCCCAACGTCAGGCAAGGCCTACCAGTTGGCGCGAACCCCGAAAGTTGCGTTCATGGGTTCGCCCGGGAAGTAGCGATCATTGCCAAAAGCAAAGTCAGCTCGGTCGGCATAGCGCTCGTCGAACAGGTTCCGGATGATGACAAAGGCCTCAAGGTCTTCTGTCAGATCATACGCGCCGCGTGCCGAGAAGATGGTGTGCCCCGGATAGGTCGCCGTATTGGCTTCGTCGGTGAAATACTCATCCACAAACTCGGCAGAAAGGCTCGCTTTCAGCTTATCGGTGGCCTGCCAAGCCAGCTTCAGATCACTCAGCCATTCCGGCGCCGTGTCGATCTGATTGCCGGATACAATTCCGTTGGATGGTCGATCAAATGCATAGGTATGATCGGCCCAGCTGGCCGAGCCAGACAGCTCAAGCGCATCGGTGATGTTGAAGGTCGCCAGGAGCTCGATCCCTTTGTGATCGGTTTCTCCGTCGATTACATTGAGGCCCGCCGAATCCCGGAAGAAGTAGTTCTCTTTCTCCATGGTGTAGGCCGCCAGATCGAAGACAAGCTTATCGCCAAAGGCGCCACCACGAAGGCCAATTTCAAAACTGTCCAGCGTTTCGGACTTCACTTCGCCAACCGTCTGAAGACTTTGAAGTCTGTAGAGGTCGGAGGCCTGAGGCGCGCGCTGTCCACGTGCCAGATTGGCGTAAAGGTCGACGTTTCCAAAGGCATCGGACCAGACAATGCCGAGCTTTGGCGTGAAGAGATCGAAACTGTCAGACCGATCGGCTGGCACATTAAACCTTCCGGAAATACCCGAAGGCGCGCGTGTCGTATAATCATAGTCATGCGCTTCGCCGCGGAGGCCAGCCAGAATGCTCACATTCTCAACGATCTCGAATTCCAGCTCACCCCATAACGCGGCGGCAAATGTATCGACCGTGTAGTCGTAATGAACGCCGACCGGAAAGCGCGAGTCGCCGGGAAAGAAGCCAAACGGTTCAGGCTGGGTTTCTTTCAAGTCACCGCTCGCCGCGTCCGCCATTCCGCCGACGCGCCATTGAAGCTGTCCAGCGCGACCATCAAGGCGCGCCATCACGCCAATTGCAGACGAGCTGTTCTCTTCAAAGCCCTTGTAAGGAAGGAAGTGCTGACGGAACTCCATTTCCTGCCAGCGGGCATAGGGCGTGATGTTGACATCAACTTCACTGACCGTGCCTTCAAATCGCACCGCACCCATGGCGAATTTCGCATCACGAAAGGCTTCAGGATTCGCGTTGGCTTCAGACAGATCTTCGTCTTTATAGGAATCAGTACCGCCAACATAACCGCCGGTTTCCTGATTGAGGTTCGTGAAGGTCAACCAGGCTTCAGCATTCCATGTGCCAAGCTCAAACCCTTGCGCGAAAGATACTTTCTGCATGTCTGTACCGGTGTCGTCGCGCCAGCCTTCATCGTGCTGCAGTGAAACAGCCAGGGTCGATCCGAAACCGGTATTCGGCGTTCCCACAATGGCGTCGGCTTTATAGCGAGAGAGCGTAGACGCCGACAGACGAACATCTGTGCCCTGAAACTCGGCATTGGGCAGGAGATAATTGATCAGTCCATGAACGGCATTCGAACCATATTTGGCGGACGCCGGACCGCGCACAACTTCAATCGCGTCGGCGACTTCATGGTGCACTTCAAACAACATATTCACATTGCCAAAAGCAGGCGAACGCGTCGGGACGCCGTTTTCGAGAACGAGGAAACTTCCCTGCCCGGCTCCGCCTGTCAGCACTGGGGACCGCAGAGCAATCAGATGCTCCTGCCCGGAATTGATCTGCACGTTAACGCCGGGAAGAGAGTTCAGGATTTCAGCAGGGTGATCAGCCGAAGCCTCGACGACATCCTGCTCCTGAATCATGGCAAAACTACCCGGACTGCTCGGTCCGCGATCGATCACCGTCACCGTATCGAGATAGCTCATTTGATATCGAGGGTGACAGAGAACAATCTTGCCTTCAGCACTCGCCTCTTCCTGCGATTGCGCGCAATAAGCATCCATCTGATCATCGGTACGCTCGATCTCCGCAGCCGTCGACTGCGCGAAAGCTGGTGTCGAGACACAGACAGTGCCGCAAAGCGCTGTTGAAATCAGAGCGGAAAACCGAATCGGCGACATGTGAACCTCCCAAGGCTGCTTTTGCAGTCCAATGGACTGTACTTAGGAGGTGGTCGCCTATCGGATCAAGTAAATAGAGCCAACTCTAGCAAAGTCGTGATCAGGGTGTGACACCCTGGCCACCGAGGAACAAGGCAGCAGGCAAAGCCCCCGCTATACACGCTGACATACAGGTCGCGAGCGTACCAGCAATCAGTGTTTTCCAGGAAAGAGACAGGAACAGATCACGGCGTTCTGGCTCGATAATCGTCAGGCCACCAATCAGGATCCCGATGGAGCTGAAATTGGCGAAGCCGCAAATCGCATGCGCGACAATGATGCGGGACCGGTCGGAAAGCTCTTCCGGCGGCGTGTTGGCCAGATCAAGGAAGGCCACAAACTCGGTCAGAACAGTTTTGATGCCCATAAGAGAGCCAGCTTTCGCAGCCTCTTCCATAGGCACGCCGACCATATACATCAGAGGCATGAAGACCCAGCCGAGAATACGCTGAATGGAGAGCGCGGCGCCGTTTACATCCGGCAACCAGGCGAGCATGGCGTTCACCATGAACAGCAAAGCCAGCGCTGCAATCAGCATGGTCGCAATATTAAGAACAATCTGAAGGCCGGTACTCGCACCTGATGAGAACGCATCCATGGTGGATTCATATTCAAAATCCGGCTCATGCGCGCGATCATGAATATTGATGCTTTCAGGCACCATTGTCAGCGCCAGCGCGACGGCTGCAGGTGCCGCAACAATAGATGCCGTCAGAAGCTGAGCCAGTGGATTTGCCATAACCGGCTGAAGAAACGTCGTGTAGATAATCAGGACCGATCCAGCGATCGTCGCAAAACCTGTAGTCATCAGAACGAAGACTTCTGACCGGGTCATGCCCTTGATATAGGGTTTTACCAGTACTGGCGCTTCAGTCATGCCCATGAAGATGTTGGCTGACACAGCAAGCGACGTGGCCCCGCCCAACCCCATTGTCTTGGCGAAGATAAAAGCGAAAGCTTTGGTGATGTAACGAAGTATATGCCAGTGCCACAACATGGCTGACAGCGCTGCAACAACGATCACGATTGGCAAAATCTGGAAAAAGAAGGCCGGGTTGGCATTTGCCTGCTCAACCGGGAAGGTCGTGTTGTCACCAATATAGCCAAACACGAAACCTGTGCCGTATCGCGTCGCATCTTCAAGCGCATCGACAATCACGTTCGCTTTGAAAAGCGTGTCCCTGACTGGCGGCACTGCAAACAACAGGAGCGCAAACACAAACTGAAGGCCAACGGCACCCAGAACAAGCTTCCATGGAAACGCCTTGCGGTTCTCAGAAATCGCCCAGGCAATACCCACAATTACTACAAGCCCGAGGATCGCCCTCGCATTGTCCCAGCCCCAGTCCATTCAGCACTCCGATTTCCAAGTATTTACAATGCTTAGAATCCTATTTCCGGCAGTTCCAGACTCTAAAGCTGTTTTATCCCGATATTTTTTGACCCGTTTCTTTGAAAAACCACGCCTTTCCTCATTAGGGGCAAAATTTAATCCCGAGGAGTGGACGTTATGAGAGCTTTTGGTGGCAACAGCCTTTCTGGCTGGACGCGGTTTTCTGGTGAAGAGCCCGCGATCGGTGAAAAAGATAAATCCCTGGCAGAAGCGAGGCTAGCCGGTCCGCGGATCGCCGACACGTTCACCGGTGATGCTGGTGCAAACACAATCCTTGGCACAAGTGGCGATGACTTCATCGACGGAAAAAGCGGGAATGATACCCTCAGCGGGCTGGGTGGGGACGACGATATCAGAGGCGGCGCCGGAAACGACATCCTGAATGGCGGGGATGGCGACGACTATCTGAATGGTAATATTGGTAATGACACCTTCCGGCCTGGTGCAGGCGCCGACGAAATGGATGGTGGAGACGGCGATGACACTCTGATCCTGACGAATGGAGTGGGTACGTCGAACAATTTCAACGCCGGGAACGGATACGACACAGTTGATGCCAGCCAGCTGACGGCCAGCTCTGGCGCATGGCGATTCAGCGGCTCCGGCTGGGAACGCTTCATCGGTAGCGAGCAGGACGAATTTGTCTACGGGGAGAGCGACTCAGAAGATTACTTCATGAACGGGGGGGATGACTGGGTTTACACGTCCGACGGCGTTGACTCTTTTGACGGTGGTAGCGGGATCGACACGCTCAGCTTTTACCTTCTCGAACTGGAACAAGGCGTCGACATCAATCTCAACCGCGGCCAGATAAACAATGACGGCTACGGAAACAGCGAGTCGGTGGACGATTTCGAGAACGTGATCGCGATCTCACCCTGGGCAGACACCCTGATCGGCGACAACCTGAATAATGTGTTCTATGCCGGTTCGAACGACGATATTGTACGCATGCTGGGTGGAGACGACCTGCTTGTTCTTCAGTCTGCTATCCGTATCGCCGATGGCGGCACTGGCGACAATGTCGTGTCGTTTAATCAGACCTTCAAACTGGTTCTGGACGGTTCTGACAACATGGTGGAAGAGGCGCGAACAACGGGCGTCTGGGTGAACCTCTTCGCAAATACAATCTTTGACGACGGCTTCGGCGACAGTGGCTTCATCGATAACTTCACGACGCTTTACGGGACAATTCTGGATGACAACATAACCGGCACGGACGGCGATGACACGCTTTACGGCAATGGCGGCGAAGACATCATTCGTGGCCGAGATGGGAATGACAGTATTGAGGGCGGTGGCGTCATCGACAAGCTACAGGGCAATACCGGCGAAGACTATATTTTCGGCAATAATGGCGACGACATTATTCGCGGTGGTTCAGGTGATGACGAGCTGGTTGGCGGCAACGACGATGACAGCATCTTTGGCGACGGCAATGAAGACATTCTGCTCGGCGGTTATGGCGACGACATCCTCAAAGGTGGCAATCATAACGACGTTCTGACCGGCGGCTATGGTGCCGATACGCTCGATGGTGAAGGCGGCGCAGATACATACGTCTACCTTGCATGGGGTGAGAGTACGCCAACTGTCCGTGATACCATCGTCGAATTCCAGTCCATCGATACGATTGACCTGAGCGCCATTGATGCCGACACATGGACGGCTGGCAATCAGGCCTTCACCTTTATCGGGGATGCCGACTTCTCTGGAACCGCTGGCGAACTTCAGGTCACGCAAACGCCAAGTCGCATCTATGTGATGGCTGATATCAACGGCGACGGCGAAGCCGATATCGAAATCATGATCCGCGACGGCGTCGCGCCAACGGCAGACGATTTCCTTCTCTGACCCCTGATGCTGCATCGCGGTTGGGTGATTTTGTCATCAAAATCGTCTGTCCGCGATACAGTCCTTCAGTCTTAACTTTCACTCCGGCATCTCAGACGACAGGCGAAATTCTTAGCCTGATACACCTCAGATGATGATCATCCCAAACCTGTGATTGGCCCTACGCACCAATTATGGATTTATATTGGAGACATTGCCCAAGGCACAAAGCCTGGGCCGGGGAGCGTCGACGACATCGGCGATAAAGGCTTGCGGTCTGCGTGTCAGAAAGCAGCATAATGTTGAAAGACAAGACGAGATGATAAAACGAATTCTGATGACAGCGTCCGCAGCTTTGATGGCGATCAGTTGCGCGACGTTGGCCCAGGCTGAGCCGGTCGAAGGGCAATCCGGCACCGACTATCAGGCGAGCATCTCAGCGATTGAGACCGCAAGAATGTCAGAAGCCGAAACAGCTTACGCCGACTATCTCCTTGCAATTGATGCTGCATCTTCAGACCTTGTCGCCATGACCGTCATTTCCGAAGACGTGCTCACTGGAGGCGATAGCCCTGAAACGCTAGGCACCATGAAAGATGCCGTCAGCGCATCCGCACTTCTGGCCGATCTCCCCTACCCTGACGAAGCTGAAGCCGCGGCAATCGCCCGTGGACTTGAATATTCAGAAGTCATGGAAGAGATCTGCGGCGAACTCGATCCTGCTCCGACCGAGTGCGAAGCTGTGCGCGTGAAAGGCGTTTACATCAAAAGCAGACAACTTCTGTCCGACCTGCTCGGCGTTTCGATGGAAGATGGACTGGACCTCACAACCGTGAAGGCAAAGCTTTCAGATATTGAGGAAAGCCTGCCATCAATCATCGATGTTTTGCAGGATGAAAATACCGCAGACGTGATGCAGGAATCTGCAGCCGAACGCGCATGCACGCTTCAACGCGCTGTTCCGATCATTTCTAATTCAATCGGTGAAGACAACATTGCCGCTTTCGAAACAAGCTATCGTGATCTTTATATCGAACTGTTTGATCTGTCCGGCCTGCCGCTGTGCGATGGGGATGAATATTCCTGCCGCGCTGCTGAACGTTGTGCCCGGGCCATGAACGCTGGCGACTGTATCGCCTTCAAGGTCGAGCGCATGGAAGCCTGGTGTCCTGCGGATACAGAGACGCTGGAAGAAACGCTCGTCAGCCTGAAATAGTCTGCTTTCAACCACCGAATTGAAGACGGCCTCATCGCTGAGGCCGTGTTTTTGTTTCGAATTATTCAGCCTTTTCCGGCCAGCGGAAGGACCGCTTCGGATAGAAGGGATAATGTGGCGCTATGCCTTCAGACACCTTCACCGGGAATTCAGCTTTGCGCTTTTCAAGGAAGCTGGTCACGCCCTCTTTGGCATCTGGTGACCGGCCGCGCTCAAAGATCGACCGACTATCAATGCTGTGCGCTTCCATCGGGTGATCTGCCCCAAGCATTTGCCACATCATCTGACGCGTGAGTGCAACCGATACAGGCGCCGAATTATCGATAATCTCGCGGCACCAGGCACGTGCTGCATCCATGAGTTCCTCTTTCGGGTAAACAGCTTTGACCAGACCGCCCTGAAGCGCCTCATCCGCATTGAAGACCCGTCCGGAATAACACCAGTCGAGCGCCTGGCTGATACCGACCAACCGAGGAAGGAAATAACTTGAACATGCTTCTGGCGTGATGCCGCGGCGCGCAAAAACGAAACCAAATCGGGCATGGTCAGCCGCAATCCGTACATCCATTGGCAGCTGCATGGTCGCGCCAATTCCAACGGCTGCGCCGTTGATTGCGCCAATCACAGGCTTAAGGCTCTCATAGATGCGCAAAACGCAGCGTCCGCCGCCATCGCGCTGCAGGTCTTCCGGTGTTTCATGGCCCGGCTCACCGCCATCGGCCTGACGCGCTTTATAGTCGAAAGTCTTGCCACCAGACGACAGATCCGCACCAGCACAGAAAGCACGCTCGCCAGAGCCGGTAACAATCACCGCACCGACATCATCGTCTGCGTCTGTCTCGTCGAACGCGGCAATGATATCGTGCATCATCTGGCCGGTAAAAGCATTCATTTTGTCCGGACGATGGAGCGTCAGTGTGGCAATGCCATCTTCCACTTCAAGGATTACCGTCTCGAACTCTTTTCTTTTTGTCATAAATTCACTCCCGAAGATGTCTCCGGGAGTGAAGCCGCCTTAGCGGGTAAAGATCAAGCCGCTGAACGTGTCCATGGCTTGAATTTTATCAAATCAGAACTGATAGCACTGAACGGACTGGCGTCCTTTATAGGCGCCAAGCGCGCCGCCAACGACAGCGCCGATGGCTGCGTTCCGGCCATCATCACCGCCTGCCAGCGTTCCGAGGCCAGCACCCGCCAGAGCGCCAATGCCGCCGCCAGCAAGCGTCCGGTCACGTTTTGCACGCTCGCATGCGTCATAAGAACCGTAGGCGTTTCGGCCGTCAAAAGTCCAACGCGATGACGGCTGAGTGCCATAGCCAGAGCTATATGACGGTGCAGTCTGAGTGTAGTAGCCCGACTGTTGCGGATAACCTGAGCCATAAGAATAGGTCTGAGCTGGCGCAGAGTAAGTATAGCGCGTACCGCCAGACGAATACCCCTGGTTATAGCCGTAGTTCGTCACAGGCTGGCTGTAGGTATAGCCTCTCTGACCACTCGGATAGCCTGAACCATAATAGGTCGTCGTCCGCGTCGTGCCGCTGCTGTTTGAGCGAACCGGTGCGCTGTAAGTTGTCGTCGGATACCGGTTATAGCTGGTCGTCGGCTGCCCATAGGAATAACTCGGCTGCGAATAGCTATAGTTTGGCGATGATCCGTAGGTGGTCGAGCCATAATAGCCGGATTGACCATAAGAGGGCTGGCTATAGCCCTGTTGTGAGTAGCCCGAATTTCCGTAATAGCCAGACTGACCGTAAGAGCTCTGGCCATAGGCCTGACAATTGACCTGATTGCGGCCCACCACTGCACCGGCTGTTGCACCAAGAGCGCCGCCAATGACCGCGTTGCGAGTATCATCGCCACCCGCGAGCGCGCCGAGACCTGCACCCAGCACGCCACCAACGGCTGCGCCGCCCATGGTGCGTGTTCGACGGGCCTGCTCGCACGCTTCGTACGAGTTATAAGAGGCACGACCGTCATAGCTCCAATAGGTCTGAGCTGAGGCTGTCGGGACAAGGCTGAGCAGTGCTGCTGCGCCTGCGCCAAGTGATAAAACTCTGTTCAACATGGAATGTTCTCCTTCCGAATACCGCAAATCTGACACGTCCAGTTTGAATTCAAACTGAACGGTTCCTTCACATCCCGATTGGCGGGCGCTCCAATTCAAATATTAACACGGAATTACTGGCGAAACAGAGATTTCCCGCATCTGGTGAAATCGGAGATCAACACTGGCTGTAATGATAAACCCGTTCAGGCCGTCTCAACCGGGTTGACCCCCTCCAGAAACAAACTGAAAACGAATGCAAATTGTTCCGAGGGAAATTATGCGAACTTATCTAACCATGCTTTTTGCGAGCGCTCTTGCGTTTACTCCGATCTCTCTTGCGCAGTCTGACAGCTCGATTAGCGTAGATGACGTTATCTTTGGTGATGACGCTGGCAACTGGGCAGGTGATGGAGAATGTGATGATCCGCGATTTGCTGGCGCAGGCATGACGTCAACGACGTTGCTCGACGACGACATGTTTCATGATGCGAGTGATTGCCGGGCTCATTGGGCCAGCGGTTTTCTCTCATTTGCAGGTACACCTACAGTCGACGATATTAATTTCGGCGATGACAGCAGCATCTGGGCCGACGACGACGAGTGCGACGATCCACGCTTCGCCGGGGCAACAATGGCGGAAACCCTGGTTGAAGAAGATATGTACGCAGACGCGTCCGATTGTTCAGCCGCTTATGAAGCTGGAAAGATCACACTGGCCGCACTTGCTGGAGATACAAGCCCCACATCTGACAGCGGTTCTTATCAGAACCTGCCCCCATCTCGTCAGACAGCACCTTCGACACAGCCTTCGCACAATGCGAATCCGCTCGCTAATCCGGCCCCATCAACACCTTCTTCTGCAGGTGCCGGCACCAATTTCGATGGCATAGATTTCGGTGACGACAGCAGCCTCTGGGCCTTTGATGACGAATGTGACGACCCACGCTTCATGGGCGACAACGCGGCAACAACTCTGCTCCACGAAGATCTTTATGCAGACGCAACCGATTGCCTCGCTGCCTACAAAGCTGGCATGATCGAATGGAATGAGGACTGGGAAGCTGCGCTCGAGATCATGGATCCGGAATTCGAGTAGTAAACTGCCAACCAACAAAAATATAAGGGAAGAAAACACCATGTCAGAGCCACGAATTGTCGACTATGCAGATCTTGAAAGCCTTGTCGGTGAGGATGTTGGAGTCTCTGACTGGGTGACCATTGATCAGGATCGCGTCAATCTGTTTGCTGACGCGACGGGTGATCATCAATGGATCCATATTGACGTTGAACGGGCCACTAAGGAAATGGGCGGCCCGATCGCGCACGGGTTTCTGACCTTGTCTCTTCTGCCAATGCTGAGCCCGATGGTATTGAAGGTCACCGGAACATCTCGCAGCATTAATTACGGCTCAAACAAGGTCCGCTTCACCAACATGGTGAAGGTGGGATCTCGTATCCGGCTTCACCAGAAATGCCTCTCGATCGAACCAAAGTCTGGTGGCAAGCAAATGATCAATGAAGTGAAAATCGAGATCGAAGGTGAAGAGCGTCCTGCCATGGTCGCAGAGAACATTTCTCTCATTTTTTCCTGATGGTCTGATCCCCTGAACGGGTGATCACATTTCACCAAAACCTGATACACTGGTTGCAGGAGGATTGGATGAAATGGCGAGACACAAGCAAAATCAATTCATGATAAGACGCGCTCTTAGCGCCCTATCAATTGGGGCTTGTCTCATTGGCGCTCCCGTCCTGGCTCAGACACCAGACTGTTCCGGTCCTGACGCCTGGAAACTGACCGCCTGCGCTGCCCAACAAGGTGCAATCAGCACGCGGAAAGATACCAACATCTCAGCCGAACCGGTTGAAAAAATCGCGCCATCAGGCGAAGTCGTCAGCAACATTCTCTATGAAGATCTCGAAACATCCTATGTTCGCGAACGCGTTACATATGAGAATGGTGGCACAATCATCCGGGCCGCGGGTTTCTCTCAAACCAAATGGTTCCGGGAAGCGAAAGAGGCCGACCCCACGCTTCAGACGCTCGACGTTACCGGACGCAAGTCAACGCTCGACTACGGAATGACCTACCCTGGCTACAAAGACGACCAGTCGTCTCTCAGAGACGTCAAATATAAGGACTTCAAACGGGTCCCAACAGAGCCGGTCGCAGATATGACCGAGGAACCGTCAAAATGGGGGTCTGAATATGAGAGCTATTCCTCTGCAAATTCATGGAAGAAGCGTCAGGAAGAGCAAGAAGCGGCCGAGCGCCGCGAACGATCTGCCTCAGAGGATGCCTTGTTTGACCTGATGGATGTTCCCGAATCCGAGCGCGGCAAGCAGGGCTGCACAGAAGTCACGAATGCGGATGGCTCCTACTCTCGCAGATGCTCTTATTCTGCCAGCAAGACCTGGTCAAACAAGGATTAGCTCGGCGTTTCGGCAAGCAAGTTCGAAGTAATGAAAGTGGAGGCTTCTGTTGCCAGGCGCCTCCGGGCCCCGCCTGGACGAGCTAATCCGTCCAGGAGTTTAAGCGGTTAGTTTCCGCACAGCGTTACGCTGCGAGGAGTTCACCTTCAGCAAAGTTGTCATTAGCAACTATTTGCAAGTTGAGCTTCTATCGGAGCTCAGCCGAGCGAAGGCATCACCTTTACACGTCTGTCGATCCTATTTCGGCCCCTCACCTACCGTCTAATGAACGGATGAATTGGTGGAGCCGCCGGGTACCGCCCCCGGGTCCAAACCGCTTATTACGTGCGCGTTTATCGCCATAGTTCCGAGGAACATACCTAATATAGGGATGAATTCTGAAGGATGAAAGAACAATCCGAAAGATCAGTGCGCGAGACGGAGATCTGATATGTTCGTGGCAATCTTCTTATAGGCATCCGCCAGCTGATCGCCGTCCGATGCCTTGAAAGAAAATGACTTTGCCGTGGCGCAATATTCCAGAATTTCTTCACCAGCGTCAGGGGCTTTGAAGGCAATCGTATAGATAACAATGCCCTGATCCTTCATCGCGTCGCAATAATCCTGCGCGTGATCGAATGATGACCCATTTGGCATCCAATCCTGGTTGAAGGCACCATCCGTCATCAAAATTGCGACTTTGGTTGTGTCCGGTTCATCATAGGCACGCGGAGCGGAATCTGCGGGCCAGATGCTGCTCCAATTGGGCGAAATAAGATACCAGGACCAGGCAATTCCAAGATGACCAGCGGTGTAGCCGCTCGTTGGCAGCGCATCAATCGCATCGAGCACAGCATCTTCGTCTGTTGTCAGCGGCACCAGCGTGGCTGAATTGCAATCCAATGTCTCATACCCGATCCAGGCGCCAAGTCCGGGAGCGGCATCCGTCCATTGTTGCGTGCCCTCGCGCCCAGTGACGCATGTTGCCGAAATCTGTTTCCATTTTTTGCAACGCCCGTTTTTCCAGCGGGTACATTCATACTTGTTAGGCTCTTCATCTGTCACAGCCTCAAAGTAAGAGCCAACATTGACGGAATTCGCATAAGTCGAGATGGCAATCCGTACATCGTCAGGCTCTTCAGTTTCGCTGTCGAAAATTGCCACAACGGCATCTTCAGCAGCATCCTGCAGATCGTCCATCCGTCCGTCGTCGCCCATGGATCCAGATGTATCGAACATAAAGACGACGTCGAGCTTGCCGACGCCATATGCTGTCTTTGCTTGTCTGGTGAAATCGATGCTCGACATTCCCACAATACCGGAAACGGTTGTCGGCTGCGAACACGTGACGTCACCTTCAATGGAATGATCTATTCTGACAACCTTGAAGACCGGCGTTGTGCAGGTCGCCGTAACCTTGTTCGCTTCAAGAGCCGCGTCGAAGTA
>NZUJ01000011.1 GCA_002701295.1 Ponticaulis sp.
CGCCTTGAGGTCGCCAAATGACAACCTCTCAGGGATATTTCATAAGGCCTGCACAGATGTCCGATCTGGACGGACTTTATACGCTGAGCATTCTGACGGGTACGGGATTTACGAGCCTGCAGCCTGATCGTGACTTTCTCACGAGAATGCTCGTGAAAAGCACAGCAGCGTTTCGCGATCCGGACCCGATGGGCTCACAATCATTTCTTCTGATCATGGAGGCGCTGGAAACAGGCCAGGTCGTGGGATGCGCAAGCGTGAAGACCGGGGTCGGTGATGACAGCTTCATGTGTGCGGACTTCGAACTGATTGGGCGGGAGGGGCTCCCCGTCAGTTCCGAGGAGGATTTCATCAGTCTTCGCATGGCGCGCACACTGACCGGCCTCACGGAAGTTGGATCATTGTTTTTACACCCTGAACATCGTGCATCCGGTGCCGGACGGTTTCTGGCACGCAGTCGTTACATGCTGATGGCCACTCGGCCTGACGTCTTCTGTCATCCGATTGTCGCCCAGCTCCGCGGCGTTTGCGATAGCGAAGGCAACTCGCCGTTTTATGACGCGGTCTGGGCCGAGCGTCTCGGCGCAAGCTATGATCGCACAGACCGTTTGCTGGCACGACATGGTGCGGGCTACCTGCTCGACGGGTTCGAAGGCCTGGATGTCTCTCTTGGAGACCTGCAACCCCAAGCGCGAGAAACGATCGGCCAGCCTCATCCGACCTCTGCGGGTGCGTTACGCCTGTTGATGCAGGAAGGGTTCAGCCCTTCAACGCTGATCGACCTTTCAGATGGCGGACCCATCGTTATGGCCGAAACCGCGCAACTGACCTGTATGCAAGCAGCGCTTCCTGTTGAAGCGACGGCTTCAGGGCTGAGCGGGACAGAAGACACCGCTATGTTGGTGATGCCTGAATTTCCGGATTTCTGCGCTTATGTTGGCCCGGTTTCAGCACCGTCTACCGATCTCGTCGCTTGCCCGGAATTGTTCCTGAACACGCTGAGAGAGCGCGATTTCCAGGCAGACAACCTTCTTTTGAGCACATCTTCTGCGCTAACTTTTCGATCCGCAAACAAACACACTGCTGCGGGGACGCAATTGCATGCCTGACTTCGTTCCAGACTGGAAACTTCGCCAGTCTTTTGCTGACAAATTGTCTCTGATGTATCGGGACGAAGTGCCAGCTTATGGCGATCTCGTAGAACTCGTTGGCGAGATCAACTCATCCTCTGGTGAGACGTCAACTCATCAGGACAGTCTGGTTCGACTGGGCGATGAACGTCATGGCGCCATCAGACTGGCGCTGCCAGAAGAGCTGAACCTCATCCGCAGGGCCTTGCGCCTTCTGGGCATGCATCCCGTTGGCTATTATGATTTATCACCTGCAGGCCTGCCGGTTCACTCAACCGCATTCCGACCACTGACCTCCAGCGATATGGAACGCAATGCGTTTCGCCTGTTCACGTCACTGGTCCGTCTCGATCAGATCAGTTCAGACAGTCTGCGCAAACAAGCTGAAGAACTGGTCGCGCAACGCGCCATTATTTCCCCGCAAGCCATGACCTTGATTGAGGTTGGAGAGCGTCACGGAGGCCTGACTGCGAATGAAGGCGAGCAGTTCGTCACGTCCTTGATGGATACGTTTCGTTGGCGTGGAGAGGCTTTGTCTTCCCTCCGGGTATATGAGGCTGTGATTGGCGAGCACCCGCTGGTGGCAGATGTCGTCTGCTTTCCCAACCCGCACATCAACCATCTGACACCGCGTGTTGTCGATATCGATCAGGCGCAGTCTGCCATGCTTGCTCGCGGCCTGCCTGCAAAAGAAAAGATAGAAGGACCGCCTAAGCGGACGTGTCCGATCCTGCTGCGGCAGACGGCTTTCCGGGCGCTCGATGAAAATGTGCGCTTCCCTGAAGGGACCGGAGCGGCCTCAGGTGTTCACACTGCGCGGTTCGGCGAGATTGAATCGCGGGGTGCGGCACTGACCCCAAAGGGTATGGCGCTGTATGACGCCTGTCTGTCATCTGGCGATTTCTCAAACTTTCCTGATGACTGGAAAGACTTGAAACGCGAGCAGCTCGTCTGGTTCCGCTATAGCCGAACTGACAAGCCTTGGTCAGGTACATTGAACACGGTGCAAGACATGTCGGTCGATGAGCTGGTTTCCGCCGGTCTGATCAACGAAACGCCAATGACATATGAGGACTTCCTTCCCGTCAGCGCGGCCGGAATCTTCAGGTCAAACCTCAAACAGAATGTTGAGTTTGCCGGTGGTGAGACCTCAAACCGAACGGCGTTCGAACAGGCGCTGGGCGGACCGGTTCATGATGCGATGCAACTGTATGCCGATGAAAGCGAAGCCTCTCTGGAGGCTGTAATCAAGGCGCTGAAACAGGTCGAGACAGCGAATAATGCCTGAGGCAAATGGACTGGACTTGCCGCTCGGTTTGTCCATCGAAACAGATCCGGACCTGATTGCCAGTTACGCTCAAGGGTGGCGTGGTGAACAGGGCCGCGCCATGTTTGTTGCTCGCCCGAGCAGCACAGAGGAGGTCTCGGCGATTGTGCGCGAATGTGTGCGTGTCGGCATTCATCTGACGCCGCAATCGGGGCGAACCGGATTGGTCGGTGCCAGTGTTCCTGGCGACACTGAACGGCAGGGCATTCTATCTCTTGAAAGGCTCCGTGGCACGTTTGAGCTCGACCGGGTCAATCGGTCACTCACCTGTTCGGCAGGATTCCGGTTATCCGAAATCAATGAGCGACTTCAAGACGACGGCCTGTTTTTTCCGATCGACCTGGGCGCGGACCCATGTATCGGCGGCATGGTTGCGACCAATACAGGCGGAAGTCGGCTGTTGCGATATGGCGATGTCCGGGCAAATACGATGGGGCTGGAGGTGGTGCTCGGAGATCGTGAAGGGTCCACCCTCTCGGTTGGCAACAATTGGCGAAAATACGCGACCGGGCCTGACTGGAAGCACTTATTTATCGGCACCGGCGCTGCATTCGGGATTGTTACGTCCTGCACAGTCAACCTCGCGCGACGGCCCCATGCGCAAGCGGCAGCATTACTCGCTCTGTCTGACGAAGGCGCGCTTCCACATTTGCTGGTTCGCCTCGAGGAAACGTTCGGAAGCCTGCTCTCTGCTTGCGAATTCATGTCGGCCAATGCTGTGCGCGCTGCCAATGCCCATGTTCGCCAGCTGAAGAAACCCTTCGGGCATGATCATATTCCCGAGCTCACCTTGTTGGTGGAGCTGTCATGTGACTGGCCTCAAGCTGAGCAAGACAAGCCGCTTCAGGATAGTCTGATCGAAGGGCTCGCGCCACTCTGTGAGGATGAAGCCTGCAAACTCAGCGACGTTGTCTTTGGCCGCACGGAAGAGATTTGGGCCATCCGACACGCGTTATCGGAAGGGGTGCGTAATCTGGGAAGGCTATACGCCTTCGACCTCTCCTTCTCTCGGCGCGATGTTTTGGCGTTCCGCCAGCATATGCGAGACCAGCTCGCGCGAACTTATCCGGAGGTCCGCGTCTGTGACTTCGGCCATGTTGGCGATGGCGGCATTCATTTCAATCTTGTCGATCTGATTGACGCGGCGGACTGGACGCATGACCGCGAGCAGTCTGTGCGCGATCTGGTCATCACCACAGCGGTCGAACAATTTGATGGCTGCTACAGCGCAGAGCACGGCGTCGGCCCGGTGAATTACAAATTCTTTGAGCGCTATGCCAGCGCAAGAGAGCGTGACTTTACTGCAGCTCTCGAAGGCGTGACCTCAGGTCAGCGCCTTGGCCGCGTTCACTTTAGCTGATCACTGGAAGAGGTCTGATCATGGATATGATTCAAGCGAGATCTGAGTCGCTGATTGCAGGAATTTGGGAGACCGGTGCCGGTGCAGAGTTTTCAAAGACGTGTCCGGCAACGGGGGCGTTGAGCTGGCGTGGTCAAGCCGCTAGCGCAGACCAAGTGCACCGTGCCGTCGCGGGTGCACATGCCGCTCTGTCCGGCTGGGCTGACACGGCTCTTGAAGACAGGATTGCCGTGTTGCGCGCCTACGGCAAGGCGCTGGAAAAACGGAAGGCTGAGATCGCTCAATTGATCAGTCAGGATATGGGCAAAACTCTGACAGAATCTCAGGGTGAAGCGGCCTCCATGATTGGTAAGATCGAATTGTCCATCTCAGCTTATGCTGACCGTACAGGCGAACAGGCCCTCGATACGGCCTTTGGCCGTTTTGAACTCTGTCATAAGCCTGTCGGCGTCATGGCTGTGTTTGGTCCGTATAATTTTCCCGGCCACCTGCCGAATGGTCATATCGTACCGGCACTTCTCGCCGGAAACACCTGTGTCTTCAAACCGTCAGAACTCGCGCCGTCTGTTGCCCCCCTTATGGCTGACTGTTTCGAAGAGGCTGGGTTGCCGCCTGGCTGCCTCAGCATCGTTCAGGGCGGACGCGACACCGGACAGGCGCTTCTTGAAAGCGAGATCAATGGGCTCCTCTTCACCGGGTCAGAACGCACAGGGCGTTATTTTCACAAGACGCTAGGCGGGCGACCGGATGTCATGCTGGCACTCGAGATGGGCGGCAATAATCCACTGATCGTGTGGGATCCGGCTGAGCCCACCGCCGCTGCCAATCTGGTCATTCAGTCTGCTTTTCTGACGTCTGGGCAGAGATGCACGTGCGCTCGGCGGCTCATCATTCCGGACAACGCGTTCGGCGATGCGGTTTTGGCCGAGGTGATTGATCGGGCAGCAGTGCTCCGGTCCGGAGCCTGGTTGGAGGATGACGCCTTCATGGGCCCTCTCGTTTCCGCAGAGAGTGCAGCGCAGGCTGTTCGGTTTCAGGATGATCTGGTGAAGCGCGGAGGTCGCCTGCGGCTGGCATTGCAGCAATCCGATCCGGCGCTCGGATTTGTGTCCGCAGGGATTGTCGACATGACTGGAACAGATGTGCCCGACGAAGAATGCTTTGCGCCTCTCTTGCAGGTGTTCCGCGTGGAGACTCTCGATGACGCCATCACGCTGGCCAATCGAACGCGGTTTGGCCTGTCAGCCGGGTTAGTCAGTGATGATGATGACATCTGGAATGAGGTGAGACGGCGCGTGCGCGTGGGCATTCTCAATCGGAACCGGCCAACAGTGGGTGCCAGCGGCAAACTTCCGTTTGGTGGGCCCGGTATGTCCGGCAATTTCAGACCGGGCGGATACTATGCCGCCGACTATTGTGCCTGGCCGCAAGCCTCGCAGATCGAAGACCAGCTCACAGTCTAAACCACCCACAAAAAAATACGCCCGCGACCAGACAAGTCGCGGGCGTATTTTTGGAGTACCTGACGAACGGCCCTATTCAGAAGGTTCGAAACTCTCTGCTTCGTCGATACTGCCGGTTCCCTTATATTGCGCCGTCAAGGGATATGGATAAACCGGGCGCGTTCGGAGAACATTTCGATCCTTGTCCGCTTTGGTCAGGGTCAGCATTTCAGGAGCGGTATCGGTTTTCACCCAGTCTTCCAACTGCGAGAGTGCCGTGCTGAGTTCTGGCCCGTCACCTCCATGCCCGTGAACATTTCCCGGAATGAGAAAGAACCGGATAAAGTCACTGGTATCGCCCATTTCCGCCTGTACGCTCTCATACCAGCTGATCGATGTTCGCGCGCTGACAGCACCATCGCCCCAGCCATGCATGACGATCATCTTGCCGCCTGCATCACGGAAGGCGGAGAGGTCTGGATCGTTTGCGTCATAGACAGGCGCGAGTGCATCCAGCTGATCGCCTTCTGTTACCGGGTCGAAGCTGAGCCAGTCATAATCAGCGCCCTTATCCTCCGGGAAAGCGAGATAGCGGATATAGGTCCGGCCGATCGACTCTGCGAAGCTCTCATCTCCAGGGAAGAGCGGCACGAGAAATTTAGGCCAGTCGAGCTCTGAACCGACCTCCACCGGGTTCGGATAAATCTCGCTGCCATCAGAACCTTTGGGTGTCTGGTAGACTTTTTTCAGCGCATCAACCTGTTCAGCACTCAGGCAGTTTTCAGTCTCACCGGCCCCGCACAACATTATTGCGGGGTCAAAGTCACAAGCACGAGGGTCATCGATGATACCATCCGTCAGACCATCAACCGGGTCGCAAACCTCGATGGCCGTCGCATGGATCAGTCCAACATCTTTTGCCAGGAGAATGGGGCTGCCATCTTCTCGCTGAACGGCCTTGTAGATCCAGGGCATGCGGATTGCGTTGATCGCCTGATAGTTCACGACAGGGGCGCGCGACAGAACACCATCGAAGTCTTCAGGATAGGTCAGTGCGGCCTTGATGCCGGCTGCGCCGCCCTTGGAGAAACCTGCTATAAAGGAGTATTCCGGCGCTTCATCATACATTGCTGAAGACAGGGACTTGATGGTTTGTGCCGCCAAGTGAGAGGCGTCGTAGCCGAAATCGATCTGGGCCTGATCATTCATATAGCCCCAGACACCATCGAACGGCCGCTTGTTCACGTGCCCGCCATCGGTTGCGATCGTGGCAAAGCCGTAGGTCATGCCCGGCACCGCCATATCCCATTGGGCCTCACCGCAGAGCGCATCGCATGCGCCGTACAGGGTTTTCCGCCCCCAGTCGGCTTCTGTTGGCAGCAGCGCCACAAAGTGAATGGCAGGTGCAATATAGCCTTTGACTTCACAATGATCGGGCAGCTCATCAATATAGGTGAACATGCCTTGAGACATGGCGCGCTTATGCAATTGCTCACGACGGGGCTCCGGTGTTTCCGCAGCAGGCTTGAAGCTGGCAGACTGGACAACAAAGGGGCGATCCGCAGCTGCTTCAAAATTGGTCGCAGCAAGAGCTTCGCACGCCATTTTTGCAGAGGAGGCATCGCCTGACAGCTGAAGGCCTTCATTGTCTCCTCCAGGAGCCTGCGCAGCTGACGGCGCGCTCGCAACAGAGACCAGTGCAATTCCTGCCAGCCAGGCTGTCACGCATCTGGTGAGCGAAAGTTTCGACATTCATATTCTCCACATCAAGATTGGGAGGCTCATCAAGCCATCGCTATCGGAGGTTTGGCGTTCACTTCCCAGAGAAGCTGAAGAACCAGAACAAGTCAATAATTTCGAAATTTTATTCTTTCGGATTACACCTGAACGTGATCGTATGACCAAATGTTTGACACTTCCCGGGCCGGTCGGCATGCCCGGGTTCAGAATACGGCGGCCACTTTTGACGAATTGAACAAACGTGTTTCAACAAAGTCAGACCATTTCGGTTTTCGATCCAGAACAGACATCGCCCCTAAGAGCGCCATCCAGTTCAGCATTTCCTGATTTCCGGAATCGGTCAGGTCTTTCAGGCTTTTTGATCGCCAGTATTGATAGTCACCCTCGACCAGATGTTGGTACATATCCCGGTCAAAATCGACATCCGGCATCATCCGATATGTCTTGTCGCACAAGAAAGCATGAGACCAGCTGGACGACGCAATCATGGCGACCCGATAAGGCGAGTCCGCGAAATAGCGCGCCATTTCTGCACCAAGGTCAAAACATCGGGACGGCGAAGGCGCTGGCGGATCCGGGCGACGTATGTCTCCGAGACTGGAGACAAAGCCCTTGTGTGAGATCACTTTGTCGCCATAGCAATTCACAGTGCAAGGCAAAACTGGCCAGGGAAACCCTTGTCGCTCATAGTCGAGATAGAGGATCGCATTGAGGATTGAGTGAGCGATACCAGGATGATGCAGCGGCTTGTATGCATATGACATATCGAAGCCAGAGTGCAGAAGGAGTGACGTCACATCCCGCGCAGCATCTGTCGCGAACTTCACCGGCAGCGTGTAGTCACTGCCCTCATTCCAATAGTTTGGCTTGCCCTTCATATCGGAGGATTCCTGCGCCTGCGCCCAGGGCTTCAGCTCCATATCGTCATAGGCGAGAATGCAGTAGGGCGGGACGATATCTTCGCGAAAATTTTCGTATTGATCGTCACCCCAGATGACGCAGAAGTCCGGATCAAACTCCCGAAGCACTGTCATGCAGGTTTGGAATCCTTCAGCCATACGCGCTCGGTGAACAGCCGCTGCGGCTTCGCCATCATCTGATCCGAGTTCTCGAAGAAGGTCCGGATGCCAGTTCTCTCTGTTGAGCATGAGAGGCGGCAGCGCAGGATCCTTCAGCCGGCCAAAAAAGATGTTGGCCATGCTTTCATTTTTGCCACTGAAAGGCGGGTAATGAGAGATACCCAATCCAAGAATTTCGCCCAACTCAACCTCCCCCGTCCGATGTAAAGGCGGACGTGTCTGCGTAAAAATTTGTTGCAGACCAGTATTGGGAAGTCAATAAAATTTCGAAATTTATTCAGACCATTTAAAGTGAAAGGCCGGAGCTTTTGTTCTCCGGCCTTCTGTTATTAATCAGTACGTTCGAGCGTCATGGCCGCGTTCCGGTCAAAGAAGTCGAACGGCCTGAGCGTCACCTCATGCCAGAGCACCGGCATGACCGGCCAGTCCTCAGCACGGACGACATGGTGCATGCCCATGGTATACCAGACCACGATATCCTGTTCAGAGATGTCTTCATCGGTCGACCAAGAGGGTAAGCCCTCTCCCGGCTGGCTCTGGGTTGGAAAGTCACCTGCTGCAAAACGCTCGTCGGGTTTATATTGCGTGATCCAGAGTTTGTTGTCGACGAAACCGGCACGCGACCGTGGCCAGTCATCCTCGAGAATTTTGGGCCCGGCATTCATGCCTGCCATGATCTGATAGCTGGTCGGATAGCCAAAGCTGTTATTGGCTTCCGAACTACCAACCCGCCAGTAATCATGTCCATTCAGACGACCATCTGCCTCAGATTGGAGAACCTGGTCATAGAACTCCCAAATACTTTTGCGAGGCGAATCGTCGTCCAGATTCGTTCGTTCGACCTTACCCAGATGGAAGTCATTCACAGGGCCATCGACGTCGAGGTCAAATCTGAAACTGAAATAATGGCTGTGGTTGATGGCTTTCACATACTCGTCGACGAAACGGCCATAAGCGTCAGCACCAGGCGTGGTGGCATCTTTTTCCAGTGTGTTCATTGTGGCGACAATACCTGTTGCCCCGAGCCTTACCTGAATCTGGCCATCCGCACTGAAAACCCAGTCAACGATGTAATCATAATTGCCAAGACGCGCGATCATCCGAGCGACGAGTGACCTGTCCTGTCGACCATCAACATCGTGAAGCCAGGTCGGATCGCCATTGGCGCGCTCAAACATGCAAATCACGTTTTCCTTGACCTGCGGCTCGCCTGTATCGGCGGCGATCAGGCCATCTATGAAAACAGCGTGTTTTGGGCAGTGAACTCCCGCCACCAGTGGGTCTGACAACCCTCCGGCGGAGTACTCTCCCGCATCAATCGGGCTCCGAAGATACCAGTCTCCTTGCGGCGCCATATAAGGAACGCTGATTTCGGACAGATGCCCCTCATTCATCACCGACCGCAGTGTTTCGCCGTCCACCCAATTTGCTTCGGAGATGATAATCCCGACGCGCTGGTCTGAGCGGATACGGAACTGCCATTTCTCCCAGGCAACCTTGTCGCCATCTATAGAGAAGGCCGGACCCTCGGGCTGAGAAAAAATCAACGGCGTTGGAAAACTGCGATCCTCTTCCTGATCAGCCTTATCGTAGTCATGGACCGTGTCTGGTGGTGGGATCTGGGCGTAATCGTTGATTTCAAGGACTTCGAGACCATTGAGGTCGACGAATATCTGAAGCCCTTCAATTCGCTGAGGATATTTGTTGGTGTGAGTGCCGGTTGGAAAACAGCGGGCAACACCCAGTCGAACATCATCAAATTTTGACTCACCGAAAAAGGCCGGTGGCGTGAACATGCAGCGCACGATTTCCGGATCCTCTATTCCACGCGCAGATAGCGCGGCGAGATAGTCGGGATGAGTCGTCAGCTTTTCCATGAGTTGAGGCTGGAAGTATTCTTCCATCAGCCAGGGTGCCTGCGCCCCCTCTTTCAGCTCCCAGGAAACAACGGCATCAGCATCCAGGTCGACTAACCCCTGATAGGTTTCGGCCCCTTGCTTGACCACGACCTCAGCTTGCCTTGGATGGCTGGCGAGTGTCTTGTCCTCAGGCGCGACAGCCAACCGGCCAAATCGCGTCTCATCATCAATTTGACCAGACGCCCTGAGAAGTTCCAGAACCTCGTTGTGTTCAGCCTCACTGAGCGGCGCGGGATCGTAGGTTTTGGGTTCATCTATCGCGGGCGTCTGAGCCGAACAGCCGGCAGATAGAAAAAGAAGGCCTGCAATCGCAGGCCCTCCAAATTTCAGCTTCAATGTCATGATCATTCTGACCTTTCGACTACCATTCTTTCGTCAGCGTGATGGCAGCCGTCCGACCAATAATGGTATGATTGTTCGGATCGTAAGCTGACGGAATATTGTCATCAGCACCCGTGCCGCCATCGAGGAAGGGTGCTTCCTCATTGAAGACATTGTTGACGTTCAGACTGATTGTCGTGCCATCCAGGAAGCCATCAAACTGCTCGCCAAGGTCATAAGACAGAGCCAGGTCGATTGTTGTCCAGGATTCGATTTCAACCGGCGTTGTCGTCAGTGTTGGCGCTCCGGTTGCCCCAGGAACGTAACAGGCTTCACACTCATAGTCGTCGACAAAGTTGACCGTCATTACGCCCGACCATGGTCCGCTGGACGCCCGGCCGCCGAAATTCGCGCGAAGCGGTACAGGCGCACCAAATGAGCTGTACTTTCCGAGCTGGTCGATGAAGTCCAAGCCAGGGGCAGCCTGTGTTTCATATTCCGTCAGATAGGTTCCAAGAGCGAATACTCCCAGATCCACAGCACCAGCCTGCCAGTCATAGCTGGCATTGAAATCAAAGCCTGTTTCGCGAAGTGCAGCGATGTTGAGCTGCGTTGCGTTGACGATCATCGCAATATCGGCCGGGGAGTTCGCGATCGGCGGACCGAACGTACCAAGGAACTTACCAGAGTTGATGATCGCGGCCGCCTCTGCTTCGGTCGGATTCACGGTCAGCGCACTGGCAAACGCACCGCCGCCATTCGTTGCGAAGAACTCGGCCAGAATGCCGTTCAACTGACCTGACTGGATGCGCTGGATGCGGTCTGTGACTTCGATATCGAAATAGCTGAGCCCGAGAGAGAGGCCCGGAATGCTGTCGGGTTGGAAATCGACGCCAAGTGTCCAGGTTTCAGCCTCCTCCGGCTTCAGAACGCCAGCACCCGCTCCGCCTGAGTTGATGATGACTGAGAAGCTACATACTTCGCCAGCATTGCCCGGCGTGCCGATAATACCGTTGAAGTCAACCAGTGTTGAATCACATGGACCGGTCCGCGATGCAGGCAAGACGAAGGCCGCGTTACCACCCGGAAGCGGTTGCGGATCATCATTCTCAAACCGCATTGGCGGTGCATGGAAGGATGTCCCCCATGATCCGCGGAATTTGAGGCCTTCAACCGGCTCGAAATCGACACCGACTTTCGGATTGAAGTCTTCATATTCACTGCCATAGTCGGCATCGAAGGTCTCATAACGACCCGCGAGACTCACGTCCACATAGTCTCCGACCGGGACGAGAACCTCACCAAAGACCGAGAATGCATCACGTTCTGTGCGGGAATACGGCCCCTCTGTCAGTGGAAGGCCGATCGTATCGGCGCGCACGAAACCTTCCATGCCCTCAATACGATAGTCGACGCCTGTCGCGAATTTGACATCCTGGCCGGCAATCTCGAACAGGGTTCCGTCAACCTTCGCAGACAGCTGGAAGAGTTCAGATTCGAAATCCAGCGATTCAGAACCAAAGTACTCATCAAGCTGTGCAGATGTCAGCGGATCAGACGAGAACGGATTCCATGGCGTGATGCTCGTGCCAGCGCATGGTCCAACAGGTCCGGAAAGCGCACAATAAATTGTGTCCACACCAAAGCCAGCGCCTTTCGGCTGACGCTCGACGCGAGACTGATCTTCCATTGCATAAGTCGCTGCGACCTCCAGAACCCAGTCACTGAACACGTCATACCGCAGACCGCCTGTCAGGCTGTAGCTGTCTACTTCAGTGGACCGCGACATCGGACGATCATCAATGACCACTGAGAATGGAATAGAGCCATCTGCATTCAGAAGTGATGGATCAATGTCCGGGATGAAGAACGGGCTGCTAGGCTGAAGATTATAACCGAGTGGGAAGTAATAGCCGATGCTGCTGTCGTTCTGGCGGTTGGTGTACCGTGCGTCACCAAAAAGCTCCAAACCCGGCGTCAGCTCCTGCGTGACCGCACCATAGAAGCTGAAACGCTCGACTTCAGGAAGGATGTCGGTGCCATCATATACATTCGTGGTGTAGCCGCGGCCATTTGTTGCCGCAATCAGGTCAGCATTCGACAGCACCTGATTGGCGCCAACACTTGTCGGGACCTGAGCGCCGACCGGAGATCCGACCGCACCGCCCTGGTCGCCCAGGAAGATATTCGCATAAGTGCCGTAGTGCGATGAATAGGCAGGCCAGTTAACACCGCCAAAGCGTGTGAAATCACTGCCTTGAGAGTATCTGTCGCGATCAGTCGCAGCGACAGCGCCACGAGAATAGTATTCGCCAACCAGAACCAGATTACCGCTGGACCAGTTTACGGGCTGAACGTAGCTGGCAAGGAATTCCTCGCCGCCACCTTCGGTCGCCACGCCAGCCTTCAGAGTAAGCTTGGGCGCATCTGCCTGGTCGAGAAGAATGAAGTTCACCACACCACCAACAGCGTCAGAACCGTAGACGGCGGATGCACCATCCTGAAGGATCTGAACATTGCTGATCGCGGCGGTTGGCAAGTTTGAAATATCGACAAAGTCACCGAACTGACCAGAAGCAGGTGCCCGGCGACCGTTCACCAGAACGAGAGTCGACAAGGCACCGAGGCCTCGCAAGTTGACGCCCTGACCGCCAGAAAGGTTGGCGCCCCCGGTGCCGACATCCTGACCGCTCTGGGTTTCATCCGACATGGCGACACCGCCAGCGAAGTTCGCCGGAATTTCCCTCAGGAAATCACCTACGCCAGTTATGCCGCTGACCGCCAGGTCATCGGCTGAAATTTCCTGTGTTGCGCTACCGACAACTTCGGCACCGCGAATATTTGTACCTGTGACAACCACCGTCTGCTGACGAAATACTTCGTCACTTTCTTCCTGAGCGTACCCCGGATTGGTCGTCAAAAAAGCTGCCACACACACTGATGTCAGATAAGCGGCTTTCCGGTTGGTCGACGTAAATTTCGAAAAAGACACAGCCATTGCAATTCCCCGCAGTTTAAAAGGCCATCCGCAAAATGCGAACCAGAACCCTCTCCTCCTCTAATCCGAACAAGCGTTCTGCGAGATACATCATCTCCCGTTTCATAAAAGCGTCAACATTTTTTCGAAATTTTTTGATGTTTGAGACGATTTTACTGACGATTATCGCATTTTTCGCCCCATAATTTCGTTTTATTAGCATGAGGCGCTCAAAAAAGCGCCGCTCTCCCGAGAAAGCGACGCGATATAATCTGACTAATCTGAAATGAGGCTGAGCATTTTCTCAAGACCCAGGCTCAGAGGGTCCGTCCTGCGAACAGTGAGAGCGTCTGGTTCAGAGACATGGCCTCAGGCTTCGGCAGCTTCTTCTTCGTTCTGTAAGAGAGCGCGGCGAACTTCTTCCGTCGTGAGATCAAGGTGCTGCTCGATCAATTCGCATGCTTTGAGAATTTTCCGGTCTTTCACGGCTTTATAGATCGCATAGTGTTCACCGGCGATGTCACGATGGCCACGCGAATGGCGCAAAGACAGCCTGCGATAGCGCTCCATCTGCTGGTTCAGAATACTGTTCAAGCGCAACAGCCAGACAGAACCACAAGCCGATAACAGCGCGGCATGGAACTGGCGATTGCTCTCTTCCCATCGGCTGACAAGATCTGAAGGCGGCTCACCATTGCTGGCATCGAGCTCCTCTTCATTCTGCGCGAGTGCGCGATATGACTGCTCAACGGTCTCCAGCCACTCCTCATCTCCCTTTTGTACAGAAAGTGAGAGTGCTTCGGTTTCCAGAAAAGACCGCGTCCGTGCGATATCTTCCAGCTCAGTCAGCGAAAGCGGCGCAACGCGGAAACCTCTTTGCCCCTGGCTTGTCACCAGCATATCGCCAACGAGCCGTGACAAGGCTTCCCGTAGCGGCGACATTCCAACGGAATATTTTGAGAGTAATTGTTCGAGCTTCAGTTTGGAGCCTGGCTCAAGATGGCCTGCTACAATGTCCTCGCGGAGTTTCTCATAAACCTGAGCGGCAAGCGTTTTCGCTTCTGTTTTCCGGCCCGGAGCAATTTCGGCAGTCGCGTTTGTCAAAGAAACATCCTCGTTCTGTCATGGCTGCGCAGCACCACGACCGCTCCAGCATATATAATATAAAGTGTTCGCGACAGCTCGCCACTGTCTTCTTTCCGCGAACAGCGCCGAAATTCACAAAACAGTTTTTTCGAAATTAGCTTTCAGCCCGCTATTTCAAAATGCTATTTCTTTGTGCAAATTCCGTCAAAATGACTCATCACGAAAACTTTAAAACATAATCCTCAAGAACCAATACAAAAAAATTTCGAAATTCTTGACTTTCTCTGCATTTCTTGACGAAATCTCTCAACAGTATGAACCGAGGGGAAGTCATGTCTCAGAAAAGCTTGCGAAACATCTGGATGGTCACGCACCGCTGGATTGGAATTATCGGACTGGCCGCAATGTTTCTGCTCGCGGTTTCAGGATGCTTTCTGGTCTGGCCGGACGCGTCAGAACGGTTGATGCATGGAGATCGCTTCAAGGCGAGCGCGGCTTTTGATGAGGCTCGCCTGGAAGAATATGTCGAAAGCGCACGAACCGGCTTGCCAGACGGCGACCGGATCAGCGCGATGTCTGTTCCGCCAGCCGGATCTGACCGGTCTATTCTGACCGGCGGACGTCCATACGAATCTGGCCGCGTCGGACCGCCACCTCGTCATCGTACCTGGATCGACCCGGGCTCGGCTGATGTCACATCCACCTGGGGACTGGCTCCGGATGGGATGTGGATCATGCATGCCACGCATGGCCACCTGATCTTCCCCGGATTTGGACGCACACTTGTTGGGATATTTGGTTTCATTCTTCTGTTTTCAGTCTTCACCGGCGCATGGCTCTGGTGGCCGCGCAATGGCAAGATTTTGAAGGCACTTCGCTGGAAACGCGCGCCTGATTTCATCTCCAACCTTCACCATATGGTCGGGTTCTGGAGCATCATTCCACAGGCTGTCCTGGCATTTACCGGTGCCTATATCGTATTTCCCGCCATGTTTGGCGCGGTCGTGCTGCTCGTGACGGGCAATCTCGGCGGCGATACAGGCGGGCATGATCACGAGACCGCACCACCTATCACCGCGCCTGCTGAAACCACGCAATATGCTGCAAGCGAAGCCGTCTCAATTGCAAGGGAAGCCGGCGGCGCAGGCGATCTGACTTTCATCGCCTGGCCGACCGAATCCAATCCGGTCTGGATGGTTCAGTTCAATTGCCGCGGAGCCGAAAGCGATTGCGCACATGCCGTGCGGGTTAATGACGAATCGGGCGCGACTGTGATCCCGGTTGAAGAACATGATGACACGATCGCCACTGAAGTCGCTGATCTCATGATGGAAGTTCATGCTGGCGGCGTTGGCGGCCCAATCTGGCAGATCATCGTCTTCCTCTCCGGCATTGTGCTCGCGCTGCTGTCCGTATCCGGCATCATCATGTGGGCTCAGAAACGCGGCGGACGTGTGCGCGTCAAGAAACTGCGCATGCAACGCGCCTGAACAATTTTACACCCAGGGAAAGAACATTCATGACATTCAAGACAAAACTCATCCATGCCAGCCTGCCCGCAATGTTTGCGTTGCTGACAGCCAGCGTGACACCGGCGCACGCGGACAGTGTGGATGACGCAACTGCCGCTGTTCAGAGCAAGATGGTCGAGTGGAGACGTGATTTTCACGAAAACCCTGAACTCAGTAATCGTGAGTTTCGGACAGCCGGTATTGTTGCTGACGAGCTACGTGCGCTGGGACTCGAAGTGACGACTGACATCGCCGTGACTGGCGTCGTCGGTGTTCTCAAGGGTGACAAACCGGGACCTGTGATCGCCTTCCGGGCAGACATGGACGCCCTTCCGATGCCGGAAGAAACCGGCCTGCCTTTCGCCTCCCGGGTTACCGCCGAATATAATGGCTCAACTGTGCCCGTGGCGCATGCCTGCGGACACGATGCGCATACAGCTATTCTTTTGGGCGCGGCGTCGATTCTTTCGGAGATGAAGAGTGAAATCGCTGGCACAATTCTGTTTGTCTTCCAACCGGCAGAAGAAGGCGCCCCATGGGGAGAAACCGGCGGCGCCGCTCGCATGCTGGCAGAAGGTGTGTTTGACGAACTGGAGCCAGAAGCCATGTTCGCCTTGCATGTCGAGCCCGGCCCGGTCGGCAAAATCTATACGCGTCCGACCGGCTTTCTTGCGGGCGCGACAGCATTCAAGATTGATCTTGAGGGCGAAGGCACTCATGCCGCCAAGCCCTGGTCTGGTACGGATTTGCCGAGCCTGGGCGCAGACATCATCAAAGCCTTCAGTGTCATTGCAGCCCGCAAGACCAATACGCTGGAACAACCCAATGTGTTGAGTGTCGGTCGAGTCACCATCGGCACGCGCAACAATATCCTGCCTGCTGATGGCGTGCTGGAAGGAACACTGCGAACTTATAGCGAAGATCGGCTCTCATTCGTGAAGTCAGAAGTCGAATCCATGATCGAACATCTGGGTGCGATTTATGGTGCAACGACGCAGATAACCTACGCAGACGAAACGCCGCCAACCGTCAACACGGCGGATGTTCTGGCGCGAATTGCCCCGGCACTCGAGGCGACGGCAGACCTCGGGCTCGATGCAGATGCGACCCCGCGGCCAGCTGCTGAAGACTTCTCGTTCTTCTCCCGCAAGATCCCGTCAGTCTATTTTATTCTGGGGTCCACGAAGAACTTCGAGAGCTTCGCGACCGCGCCGTCCAATCATTCTCCTCAATTTGACATTGACGAGTCGGTTCTGGCCGTTGGCGCAGAGGCATTTACGCGTATCGCTTTGCTGTACAGCAGTGCTAATTGACATTTTTACGAAATTAAGGCCGGACTACCGGCCTTTTTTGTGAATTTAGTCAAATATAAGCGATATAATTTCGATATTTTTGTTGACCCGCTATTTTCGCAACAGCTACACTGCAGTGGAGTAACAAGCGACAGCGGGGGAGCTGAGAATTCAGATGAAATCACTTGAACAGACAGATAGTTCTGTTCGGCAGGTCTCATGTTTCGTGAACGGCAAACTATGGGCCCCGTCACCAAACCTGTCCGAGTACACTTTAAACTATCCAGCCACAGGCGAAGTCAGCGCAACCGTCATTGAGGGTGATGCAACGGTAGTTGATGCAGCCGTTCAGGCTGCAAAGGCCGCCATGAAGGGCCCGTGGGGTAAAACGGATGCCGCTCAGCGCGCCGATATGCTCTACAAGATCGCCGAAGGTATTGAGGCACGGTTTGACGAGTTTCTGGCCGCAGAAATTCGCGATACAGGCAAACCCATTTCGATGGCGTCGAAAATCGATATTCCTCGAGGTGCTGCGAACTTCAAAGTCTTCGCTGACATTATCCGCAGCGCATCCGCTGAAACATTTCAGATGAAATCAGCCGATGGCCACGATGTTCTGAATTATGCTCTGCGCCTGCCAAAGGGCGTGGTCGGGGTCATTTGTCCCTGGAACCTGCCGCTTCTTCTGATGACATGGAAGGTCGCGCCGGCGTTGGCCTGCGGAAATGCAGTCGTCGTCAAACCATCTGAGCAAACGCCTTCAACGGCGGTATTGCTGGGTGAGGTGATGAGAGACGCTGGTCTGCCAGACGGTGTCTATAATGTTGTAAACGGTTTCGGCGCCGGTTCAGCAGGCGAGCTGATTACCAATCATCCGGATGTTGATGCCATCACATTCACTGGCGAAACGCGAACGGGCGAAGCTATTATGCGGGCCGCCGCAACCGGCGTTCGGGACGTTTCATTCGAGCTTGGCGGCAAGAATCCAGGGCTTATTTTCGCCGATTGCGATCTCGACAAAGCCGTTGAGTCCGCCGCCAAAGCTGTGTTCGTAAACTGTGGTCAGGTCTGTCTGCAAACTGAACGCATATATGTCGAGCGGACAATCTTTGACGCATTTGTCGAAAAGCTGAAACTGAAAGCCGAGAGCCTTTTGCCGGGCGATCCGCTGGATCGGGCGACAAGTATCGGCCCATTGATCAGTCAGGAACATCGCAAGAAAGTCCTGTCCTTCTACGAAAAAGCACGCGCCGAAGGCGCGACTGAAGTCACTGGCGGCGATATTTTCGATATGCCCGGCGCCTTTGCCGGCGGGAACTGGATCAAGCCAACCTTATGGACGGGATTGCCAGAAACATCGCCTGTTGTGACAGAAGAAATCTTCGGGCCGTGTGCGCATATTACCCCATTCGATAGCGACGATGAAGCGCTGGCGATGGCAAACAATACCCGATACGGGCTGGCCTCGATGGTCTGGACGGAAAATTTGAGCCGCGCTCATCGGGTCGCCAGCCAACTCGAAACGGGAATATGCTGGGTGAACTCCTGGTTCCTGCGGGACCTTCGAACACCATTTGGTGGTTCGAAATCGTCTGGCATTGGCCGCGAAGGCGGACTCCACTCGCTCGAATTCTATTCAGAACTACGCAATGTGTGCATTCAGTTGTGAGATCGGAAATGTCTGAGACCCAAATTCAGAAGATTGCTGACCAGCTGGATGAGGCCCTTCGCGATGCCAGATCGATTCCGCCAATTGTCGATCAGCTTCAGGCCGGAGATGTCGATACGGCCTATGCAATCCAGGAGATCAACACAGCACGCGCACTCGCGGAGGGGCGTAGACTCGTCGGTCGAAAGATCGGCCTAACTTCTCAGAAGGTCCAAGCGCAACTCGGCGTGGATCAGTGTGATTTCGGCATGTTATTCGCCGACATGAGCGTGGACGAAAACGGTACCGTTCCATTTGGAAAGCTGATCCAGCCAAAAGTTGAAGCTGAAATCGGTTTTGTGCTGAAGTCAGACCTGACAGAAGGTGCACTGACATTGGTCGATATCGTCAACGCGATCGATTACGCCGTCCCCTGCCTCGAAATTGTCGATAGCCGAATCGCAGACTGGCAAATCAGTATCGTCGATACGATTGCCGACAACGCATCGTCGGGCTTGTTTGTCACGGGTACGGAAAAGGTCGATATCAGCGCGCTGGATTTGCGGCTGTGCGGTATGGTGATCGAACTGGACGGCGAGCCCGTCTCACTCGGCGCTGGCGCAGCCTGTCTGGGCAACCCTCTCAATGCCGTCAAATGGCTGGCAGAAACCATGGTCAGATCAGGCCGGCCACTGAAAGCCGGAGACCTGGTCCTGTCCGGTGCACTTGGCCCGATGTTCCCAGCGAAACCTGGTGACAGTTTTGAAGCCCGGATTTCCGGCCTTGGCTCAGTCCGGGTACAGTTTGAAACGGACACAGCTCTGGCGGAGACGGCATGATGACTAATGACCTGCAAGATATCGCCGCAACGCTGGATAACGCCATGTTCAGCGCCACCGCGACGCCACAGCTGGGCGGCACACTGTCTCTGGATGATGCCTATGCAATCCAGGCGATGTCATTTGATCGCCGGCTGGAACGCGGCGAAGTTCGCGTCGGCATGAAGATGGGCTTCACCAGCCGGGCCAAAATGGTTCAGATGGGTGTCGATGAGATGATCTGGGGCCGGCTGACCGACAAGATGCTGGTTGAAGAAGGCGGCAGCATTTCGAAGGCTGACTATGTCCATCCACGGTGCGAACCTGAGATCGCTTTTCTGCTTAAGAAACCACTCGCCGGGCGAGTCACGGCCTTGCAGGCGCAAACGGCCATCGAAGCCATTGCACCTGCTATTGAAGTGATCGACAGCCGCTATGAAAATTTCAAGTTCTCGCTGACCGATGTTGTCGCCGATAACTCCTCATCATCTGGCGTCGTGATTGGCGCGTGGAACAGCGTTCCGGATGACATTTCAAATCTGGGCATGGTGTTGTCGCAAAATGGCAAAGCTGTTGAAATCGGCTCTTCAGCAGCAATTCTTGGGCATCCCATCCGGTCTTTGATCGCGGCATCCCGACTTGTTGAAGAACGCGGTGAGGTTCTGGAGGCGGGATCAATTGTTCTGGCCGGAGGCGCAACGGCTGCGATAGCGCTGTCTGCTGGCGACAAGGTCAAACTGGATGTCGAACAACTGGGTCGCGTCAACTTCAGTGTGGAGCCCTGATATGCCTATCGCCAACATAACCATCATGGCAGGGCGCTCTGCCGACAAAAGACGAGCACTCATGGAAAAAGTGACTGATGCGATTGAGGAGAGCCTCGACGCCCCTCGTCACACCATCAGAGTTATTGTCCATGAAGTACCGCCATTTCACTGGTCAGTCGGTGGGGAGCCTAAAGGCCCACCCGATCCGGAAGCGAGCTGACACGGAGATCCATGTGTCAGATTGGGGAGGAAATTTGCGTCGCACAAAAATAACACGACGACGCGTGATTCAAGGTGGTGCCGCACTGACCGGCATTTCGGGGCTTGCAGGCCAGTCCGTTGCCCGCGCCTCGACCAAAGCTCGCATGCTGCGCATCGGACTGATCACTCCTCCGCCTCATCAATGGAATCGTACGGCCGAGGCTGTTGCAGAAGACTTGAGCGACGCGACTGACGGTAGACTGTCGATATCCCTTTTTCCGTCCGGCCAGCTCGGTAGCGAAAGCCAGATGCTTCAGCTTTTGCAGCTCGGCGCAATCGATCTGGCCTTTTTAACGACGTCTGAGTTTGCGAACAGGCTGTCAGGTTTTGGCGCTTTTTATACGCCTTACATCGTCAAAACAGCGACCCAGTCAGCCAGGCTTCTTGCAGGAGAGGTTTCAGCCCGGATACTGAGCGAGGTGTCCCGCATCGGGTTGCACGGGCTTGGCTTTGGCATGGCGGGCATGCGGCAAGTGGTCAGCCG
>NZUJ01000012.1 GCA_002701295.1 Ponticaulis sp.
CGCAGGCGATCTGAATCAGTCAGGCGTCCCGGAGACCAGTCGGAAGTCGTGATGAAAGGTCTCACCTTCGGCAAACTGACCCGCATTCTCTGGAGATCTTTAAGGCCCAGACGAGTATGACGGCGAGCCACAAGTATCCGATCGACATTTCGGGGGCCAAGTCCCGGTACTCTAAGAAGATGTTCACGCGCGGCACGATTGATATCCACCGGAAAATTTTCTCTCCATTTCAGGGCCCAGGCGAGCTTCGGGTCGATCTCGAGGTCGAGCATGCCGGCGGGCATGGCTGATGTGATCTCTTGCGTGGAGAAGCCATAAAATCGCATCATCCAATCGGCCTGATACAAGCGGTGTTCGCGGATTAACGGTGGTTTTTCGGGGGGCAGATCACCAGAAGGGTCAGGTATGGGGCTGAATGCCGAATAATAAACACGCTTGAGTTTGTAGCCAGCATAGAGCGAGGATGAGGTCGACAGAATGGCTGCGTCGTTTGATTTATCCGCACCCACAATCATCTGTGTCGATTGACCTGCGGGCGCGAATGAGGGGATTTTGCGACGGTCGATGAGGCGGGACTTCCGGGCATCTTCCCGGTCATCAAGATTCATCCGCACATCTGCCATGGCTTTGCGAATGGTGTGTCCTGATTTTTCTGGCGCGTAATCATTCAGGGCGTTTTCTGTCGGCAATTCGATGTTCACCGACAAACGGTCACAATGCCTGCCAGCTTTCTCGATGATTTCCGGGTCCGCTTCGGGGATCGTCTTGAGATGAATATATCCGCGAAAATCATGGTCTTCCCGCAAACAGCGGGCGATCTCGGCAATTTGCTCCATGGTGTAATTCGGCGACTGGATAATGCCGGACGACAGGAACAGGCCTTCAATATAATTTCGCTTATAGAAATCGAGGGTCAGCTGGACCACTTCGGACACCGAAAACCGTGCGCGTTCCACATTGGAAGAGGCGCGGTTGATGCAGTACCGGCAGTCATAAATACAAAAATTTGTCAGCAGAACTTTGAGGAGCGAGATACAGCGTCCATCCGGCGCATAAGCATGACAAATGCCCATGCCTGCGCTTGATCCAACGCCTTTGCCTCCGACTGAGTTTCGCCGACTTGTGCCCGATGAGGCGCAAGACGCATCATATTTCGCAGCGTCTGCGAGAATACCGAGCTTCTGACGAACCGATTTGACCATATTTGCCTCCGACGGAAACAAAAATAGAACAAAAAAAGCATGAAGCAAGAATATAAGTTATGCGGGCTGAAAATCCGGCTATCCGTCTTTGCGAAATGGCGATTTGAGTACGTAAACTTTTTCGTCCGTCGGCGCGGATCGCGAAGCCTGCTCATTAATGCCCGGTGTACTGTCGAGACTTTGGCCCAGAGATGGGATCTGATCGCGCAGCTCTTCTGGCGGTACGATTTCAAACCCAAGAAAATCCAGGAGGAACAAAAATCCAGCGCCTGTTAGAAGCGCCGTCATGACCATGCGTATGAGGAAGCGTTTTATCGCGCCACTAAATGCAGCCACCAGTATAGTGCTGGCTCCGCCGCCAAACAATCCAGCGCCAGATGCCAAGGCGGCAAGATCAATCTCTCCACCGAAAATGTCCTGAAGAAAGTCCATGATGTCCGATCCCTCCTGTGAGAGATCAGACTAGCGGAGCCTTACTTGTTTGACGATGCGAGGACTGCGGAAAATGATGAGTTTCATCGGCCGAACAGAGCTTTTCCAAGGCCTGCGATCAGGGCGAATAATTCTTTGCGTCTGAGGAAAAGCATTAGCCATGAGGTTGCCCAGACAACGCACGCGGCAATGAACAAGCCGCCGCCATCATTGTTTGGATCAGTGCCCAGAGGCGTGAACAGATGAAAGCTGATCGCTCCCGACATCACACAGACAGCAATGAGAGCAGCCAGAGCCTGGAGCCTTCGGAAAGCTGGAATTATCCCGATCAGGAACAGGGCTGAAGCAAAGAGTTCTGCCGTGCCAATCACATATTGGCTGAATAAACCCGTTTGAGCGAACAAGCCGTCCGCGCCGAAACTCGCAGCCCAGCTATCCAGACGTCCAAAAATCTCCTGTGTTTCAGGCGCATTGGTGAACTTGAAGCGTAAGCTGTCGAGAAAGATAACCGCTGCGAAAATAGCAATCGCGTGAGGAACAAGTCCAAGGATACGTTTCATTCTGCGTCCTCCAGAGTGTATCGGGCATACGACTAGTTCGGCGCAATCTGTACGCTTAGCAACGCACAAGACTTCACCCCACTGTGTCAGGTTTTATACGTTTTCTGTGAAGATTTCTTCAGCGAGCCCATCCGCTTTCAGAAACTCTCATCGCCATATTCAGTTGAGCCCTGCCAACTGATGGTCTTATCAGAATCGAGACAAGGAGTTTCACCATGCATGTCGATTTCAGCCCGGCCGCGCCTGCAAGTGACGAAATAGGTTTTGATGACTTTTTGAAGGTGGATATCCGCGTTGGCACGGTCGTGCGCGTCGAACCTTTTCCGGAAGCCCGCAAGCCAGCTTTCAAGTTATGGATCGATTTCGGCCCTGCTGTAGGTGAGAAAAAGTCGTCCGCCCAGATTACGGTTCATTATGCGACAGCGGATCTGATCGGACGCCAGGTGGCCGCTGTGGTAAACTTTCCGCCACGTCAGATCGGACCATTCATGTCGGAATGCCTGACATTGGGATTCGCTGATGAGGCCGGCGCGATCGTATTGTTTTCACCGGACAAACCCGTTCCGAATGGTGCGCGTCTGGCCTGACTGTCGCTAGCGGAACAGACGGGCGACGGGGCCGCCAGCTCGGGCAATCGCGTCCAGCGTGCTTTCATAGCCAACCTGAATGGTTTCGTCATAGGATTCCCAGTCGCGCAGGTCCAGTTCCGGCAATTCTGGCAGAACGAGAATGTTTGCGAGTTCGCGGCCCGCATTTGGGTTCACTGAAATCGTCGCCGTTTTCATCAGAAGGCTGGCGATAGGCGGGGCTTCTGAAAAGCCATTCTGAAGAACCCAGCCCATGAAATTCGGTGCATTCACAAAATCATTGGCGTTGAGCCCTTGTGGCGCTCGCGCGACGTCGCAGCCAACGATGAAACCGCGATGCGTCTGTCGCATGATGTCGACGGGAAAATTGTTGAGGACAGCGCCATCAACCAGCACTTCGCCATCGTCCACGAATGGCGGCAGAATACCGGGCAGAGAAATGGTTGATCGCAGCGCATGTCGGAGTTTGCCGCGCGTATGAATGCGCACTGCGCTGTCAGTCAGGTTCGTGGAAACGGCAAAGAACGGAATATCCAGATCAGTGATGGCATCTTCACCGAAGTGTTCCTGAAGCCGTCTGTCGACGCGCTTACCCTTCACGAGTGAAATGACCGGAATTGTGTAGTCACCGAGCGGGTTTGACTCGACGAAGGCTTTGCGGATCCGCCAGTCGATCTCATCATCATCCCAGCCCTTGGCGACGCAAGCTGCAATGACCGCTCCCATGGATGAGCCTCCAACGAAGTCGATCGGGCAGCCTTTTTCGCGCAATGCGCGGATGACGCCGATATGTGCATAGGCGCGGGCTCCACCTCCAGACAGGACAACGCCAACAGACCGGCCGGCCATAACGCGGGCAAGACGCTCGCAGTCGTCCCCCTGAACGCCTTGCCAATGGAAACATCTGGCGGCACCTGCGGCCGCTGTCCATTCGGCGGGTGTGGAAATCTTCCGACCATTTGAATTTTCGATCAGCACGACATCGATCAAGCGGAAGTTTTTCGCAGGAGAGGTCTCGTCCGGCAGCAGCGGAATGGACGGGCGGGCATCTGGTCGAGCCAGAACCCAGATTCTGTCGGCCTGCCGAAGAGACAGCTTGAACCAGCGATTATCGCCAATCGTCGAGGTCAGAATGACCACGTCATTGGCTTCTTCTAGGGCATCGAAATAACTCGCGCCTTGTGAATCTGCTTCTTCGCCGACAATGGCCGCGCTAAGTCCCATTCGGGCAAGAGCGTCTGATATCGCTCGCGCACGAAGTCTGAGATCAATGGTCGGCGACGCAGCGGTGAGCGCGAAGACTTTCGGTTCAGACCGCTGGTTTTGTCGTCTGGTCTGTCTGAGACGGACCAGAAGCGTCCTCGACAGTCTTTCCATAACTTCTGGCGAGGTGCGCACGAGCTTCATGAACGTCGTACGTGGAAGCTTGATGACTTCTGAGTCCCGGACGGCCAAAACAGAATTCGTATGCGGCTCGCCGGCGAGCATCGCCATTTCACCAACCGGTTCGCCAGGACGGATATGACCTATGAAGCTCACGCTTCCATCTGGCGCACGAGAAAACGCGCCAAGAGTACCGCTCAGAACGAAGTAAATGGCATCGGAACTCGAGCCTTCGTCAAACAGTGTGCCGCCGCCGGGAATCGAAAACCATGTCGATTCCTTTTCAGCCGCACGAAGCGCTCTGGCAGGAATGTTTTTGAGGAAGGGAATGCGCTGAAGATTCGACACGTCGCAGGTCTGAAGTCCCAAATGGCGTTAAGCGTTATCAGAGTTTGTTTCACGGCGAAGATGCGCCATCAACTCCACCATGACAGATTTTGGTTAACGTCGTCTGCCCGAACCGAAGTGGAACTTGCCGAAGTTCAGGGAATTGGGCAGTGATGGACTATGGGCTGGCGCATTCCTAAATGTTGTCAGTAAGCTAAAAGTACAACGCAGATCGGATCTGATATGAGCGACTACGAAACCGTGACCATCGACGCATCCCCGGGCGGGACAGCGGTCATTCTTCTCAACCGTCCAGACAAGCGTAATGCATTCAATCGTCTGATGATCGACGAGCTGGCTGATATCTTCGAAACGCTCAGAACCGAAACTCAACTCCGGCTGGTCATTCTGCGTGGGGCGGGTGGCGTTTTTTCTGCAGGCGCAGATTTGAACTGGATGGCGAATGCCGCCGACTTCACACAGCAGGAAAATGAAGACGACGCGTATGCATTGGCCGAAATGCTGCGTCGATTGCACGACCTGCCGCAGATGACGGTCGCTGCTGTCGAAGGCGCCGCAGTTGGAGGTGGCGCGGGTCTGGTTGCTGCGTGTGATATTGCGGTGGCGATGAAGGATACGTCTTTCCGGTTTTCTGAAGTCAGACTGGGGCTCACCCCTGCGACGATCTCACCATTCGTTATTGAAGCAGTCGGTCCGCGCATGGCGCGCGCGCTGTTTGTTTCAGGTGAAGGTTTTGATGGAACCTATGCCGAAAAAATGGGGCTGGTTCAGTATGTGGTTGAGACGGAAAACGAGATGGAGCAGATGATCGAGCACCTCTCCATACTGGCCTATCAGAACGCTCCTGGCGCTGTAGCTGACGCCAAGAAGCTTGTTGATGATGTCGTCGGTCGAGAGTTCGATCACGATCTTAATCATCTGACCGCGAAGCGTATTGCTGCCCGACGGGCGAGCGATGAAGGTCGGGAAGGCGTGTCTGCTTTTCTTGAGAAGCGCAAGCCGAGCTGGGCCGAAGACTGAGCCGAAACACGAGAGTGTTTAACGCGAAGTATAAAACTCGCCGTACTTCCGCAGCCTGATTTTGAGGGTTTTCTCTTAAACCGTCCCGCAATGACGATCGTGGGACGGTGATGACAAAAGAACTTCTGACAGACTGGGATGAAACGAAGGCAAAGGCTTTCGCGAAAGAGAATATTGTCGCTCATCATACAGCGCATGAGCGCGATATGTTCGACGACGATAAACTGGCTGATTTGCTGGACCGTTACCCGCGCGATGCGATGGGTATTTACACCATGGGTGTGGATCCGCTTGATCGTGGATCTTTCCGCGCCGGAAACGCCAAGAAACTGTCAGGAGAAGACCTGCTTAAAGCCGTGCATGATGGTCGCATCTGGATCAACATGCGCAAGTGCAATGAAAGCCTTCCGGAAATTCACGATCTGACAGAAGAGCTGTTTGAAGCCATGGAGGCGAACACGCCGGGCCTCAAAACCCTGAAGCATGACACCTCCATTTTGATTTCATCACCGAATGCTCAGGTATTTTACCATTGCGACGTGCCGCTTGTTGCACTCTGGCAGATCAGGGGCGTGAAGAATGTCTGGCTCTATCCACCGACATCGCCCTACCTGAACGATTATGAACTTGAGACGGTGGTGCTCAAGGAATCCGAAGAAGAAATCGACTTCAAACTGGATTTTGATCGGGGCGCATTAAAAGTTCGCCTTGAGCCGGGAATGGTGGCGACCTGGCCACAAAACGGCCCACATCGCATTGTGAATGAGGACATGGTCAATATCTCGCTGTCCTGCGAGTTTCAGACCTATCAATCCCTGATCCGGGCGAATGCAATCTATGCCAATGGCGTTCTTCGAAGGAATTTTGGTCTCAATCCGTCTATCGAGAAAGACGGAGTCGTTGGCTTGCATGCGAAAGCCGTACTTGCGAGGTTCTTCAAACTTGCGAAGATTCGTAAAGCCTTTGCTTACCATATTCCGCGAACATTCGAAGTTGATCTGGGGTCAGAAAACGCAGTTCGGGATATTCAGCCAGCAACCTGAAAACCGAAACTGCCTCCCCGTTGTGTGAGGTTGGGATGGATTTCGGGCTAATTGCCAGTGTGTTTCTCATAGCGACGTCCAAGGCGCCGCTCGATACGGCTTTACTTCGTACAGAGCCACCAACCAGTCTGCGCGCTGCCTTCACCGTTGAACTGACAGACGGCGAAGCCTTTCGTGAAGTCAGGTTTGACCCACGCATTTCTGATATGAATAAGCGTTGGGATGTGGTCACTGCAGAAGGTGAAAGCGCCGAACTCGATATGGCGGTCACCCAATGGGGAAGCCAGGTCTCGCCCGACGGCTGGCTCATACCCGATGATTTGCGCGCCAGCATGGGCGGCGTCGTGGATGCTCAGGACATGGGCGGCCTCTGGACAATTGAGTTTGAACATCAACCGTCTGAAAATGACGGGCCGCTTGATATATGGGCCAGCGAGCATCTGATTGGTCAATCCTGGCTGGAGCCTGTGACGCAGCAGTTTGTGCGCGTGGAATATTCTGCACCAGAGCCATTTGATGGACCAAATGGCGGTCGGGTGGATGCTTATCATCACACCTATATTCTTTCGCCTGACCCTGAATACGGCGTGACTTTTGTTTCGGCTTATATGGTTGACGTAAAAGGCAGCTTTCTCACGGAAAGTCTGTCGCGGAGCTATCGCGCGCGTGTCACGGCAATCGATTTCTTCTTCTCCAGTCCTGTGGAAGAGGCACTGTTCGAGGCGACACGGAAAAAAGATCAACCGAGTAATCTCAGGCTGGTTGCTGACAAAAACTAAGAAAATTTACTCTGCCATTTTCTGCCAGACGCACTAGTTTGGTCGCATGATTCACATGATCAAATTATGCGTCGGTGCAGAGTCCGTGGATGACCTCGCGCAGTGGCAGGCGATGCGAATTGCTGAGGCGAGAGCTCGGGCGCTGCCGCCTTATCCTGTCCATGAAACACGTATGACGCCAAAGCGCGGAGATGAGCTGGTTGATGGCGGTTCTCTTTATTGGGTGATCAAAGGCGTTGTGTTGGTCCGTCAGAAGTTTGTGGCCGTGAACCAGCTCCAGGACGTGTATGGAAAATCTTATTGTGAGCTGGTCCTGGATCCGGAGCTGGTCCGCACCGAACCACAGGGGCGAAAAGCGTTTCAGGGCTGGCGATATCTCAAGCCAGAGGATGCGCCAGCGGATATATCCGAAGGCCCGGCAGCTGATATACCTGAAGATCTCGGTAGGGCTTTGCGGGATGCTGGTGTGTGGTAAGGCTTGCCAGTAAGGCCGACTAAACTGCCGGAGGGATGGCGATGGAATTTCTGACCCAGGTGACGATGCGCGGACTGAGTATTCTGTCCACACTGTTCGTTCTCGCAGTCGGGTTCGGCGTCCTCCTGATCGTCGTTCTCTATTTCATAGACGCCAACCAATCGCGGAGCGCCGTACGGCGCAATTTTCCTGTCGTCGGGCGGTTTCGTGATCTCTTTATACGGCTTGGAGAATTCTTCCGGCAGTATTTCTTTGCCCTCGATCGCGAAGAAATGCCCTTCAATCGGGCAGAGCGCGACTGGATCTACAAATCGGCAAAAGGCGAAGACAATACCGAAGCCTTTGGATCAACCCGGAACCTGACGCCGGTTGGAACGCCGATATTTGCCAATGCGCCATTTCCGGTTCTGGAAGCGTCAGGTCCTGAGCTTGACCTCGTTTTTGGACCAGATTGTTCCAACCCATATTCAACTCGGTCGATCATCAATGTGTCCGGTATGAGTTTCGGTGCTCTGTCCAAACCGGCGATACAGGCCTTGTCGCACGGAGCCAAACTCGCCGGATGCTGGCTGAATACGGGCGAGGGCGGTTTATCGCCCTATCATCTGGAGGGCGGCTGCGATGTTATATTTCAGATTGGCACGGCGAAATATGGTGTACGCGATCACGACGGCAATTTCAGCGAAGAGAAATACCGCGCGATCACCGAAAAGCCTGAAGTTGTGATGACAGAGCTCAAGCTTGCTCAGGGCGCCAAGCCCGGCAAAGGCGGCATGCTGCCCGGACATAAAGTCACCGAAGAAATTGCTCACGTCCGGCAGATCCGCGTGGGTGAAGATTCGATTTCACCCAACCGTCACCCGGAAATCGATTCTGCAGATGATCTGCTGGATTTTGTCGTTCAGTTGCGAACGCTTTCAGGTAAGCCGGTAGGTATTAAAACGGTTATCAGTTCAAGGCATTGGCTCGATGAGTTGTTTCGCCGGATTAATGAGCGTGGTGCGGAATGTGCGCCTGATTTCATTACCGTGGATGGTGGCGATGGCGGTACAGGTGCGGCGCCCATGGCCCTTATGGATAATGTTGGGCTGACCCTGCGGGAGGCTTTGCCTTTGCTGGTCGATGCGCTCAAAGATCACGGACTGAGAGACAGAATTAAAATCATCGCGTCTGGAAAACTGATTGTTCCCGCCGAGGTCGCCTGGGCGTATTGCGCTGGCGCCGACGCGGTGAATTCCGCGCGCGGTTTCATGTTCTCGATCGGCTGTATTCAGGCGATGGCATGCAACACGAATAATTGCCCGACTGGCATCACAACACACAAGCCACACCTGCAGCATGGTCTGGTGCCGATTTCAAAGGCTGAAGGCGTCAAAAACTTCGTGGAACGACTGACCAAAGATGTGAACATGATTGCCCATAGCGTGGGTGTCGATCACGCGCGGGGGTTACGTCGCCATCATGTGCGGCTCATGCAATCGAGTGGTCGGTCTGTACCAATGGATGAGCTTTATCCGGACAAGCTGCCTCAATCTGATCGGTAAATCAGAGAGCGATGTTATCGATGAGCCGGGTTTTACCGAGCCAGGCAGCCGTAATCAATCGACAAGGATAATCCGGAAGGTCCGAACCAATCGGATCGAGTGTTTGGCCATCAACGGCTTCGATATATTCGACCTTTTCGAAACCAGACAATTCCAGTGACGTGATCGCTGCCGTGATCGCTTGTTCAGGAGAGGTTCCATTCCTCATCCGGATCGCAACCCGGTGCAGGGTCGCGTTCAACGCTGGCGCGATCTGGCGTTGTTCTGGCGTCAGGTAGGCATTTCGGGATGACAGCGCCAGACCATCATCAGCGCGTAGCGTTGGTCCTGGTACAATTTCGACCGGCATGGAGAGGTCTGTAACCATGCGTTTGATTACCTGAACCTGCTGGAAATCTTTTTCGCCAAAGAAAGCTTTATCGGGCTGAACCTGATTGAACAATTTGGTGACCACTGTCGCAACGCCGCCAAAGAAGTGGGGGCGAAACTGACCCTCGAGCTTTGCGCCGAGTTCGGGCACGTCGACACGGGTTTCTTCACCGGGCGGATACATGGTTTCAGGTTCGGGAAGGAATAAAAGGTCGCAGTCTGCTGCCTCAAGCAGGTTCTGATCCTCAATGATTTGGCGTGGATAGCTATCCAGATCTTCGTGAGGCGCAAACTGGGTCGGATTCACATAGATGCTGCAGACCGTTTTATCGCATTCAGTAACCGACAGCTGGACCAAAGAGATGTGCCCCTGATGCAGAGCGCCCATAGTTGGAACGAAGCCAACGCTTTTGCCGTCCAGCTTCCAGTTGCGGACGATTTTTCTGAGGTCTTCCAACGCACTGACTGTCTGCATTTTTCAAGAATTCCCGGCTTCGAATAAGGTAAATTGGTTAGTGCCCGTCAAGATTTTGGCAACTGCTGTCAACACTTGGTTAACCGAAAGGGCGCAATTTGATCGACATGATTACACGCTTCCTCTGCTCTGTTGGTCGATTTGTCAGCAATCTTGCTGTTGGAGCAACTCCATCACAATTGGTTGGCACGTCTGCAACGCAACATGTGGCCGATACCTGGCTGTTTGAGGATACACGGAACATCAAAAGACTGGCTGAGTTGCCGCAGTTTCCATCGGCTCGTCAAGAGACTGATGGAGAGCGACACTGTCTGGAAATTCTGGACGTGACCATGACTGAGGTACTTGCAGGCCTTCGAGATCTGCAGCGTCTGGCTGAAGTGCAGCTGAACGATGTCAAAATGCCAAAGCAAGAGTTGCAACAGCATGTTGAAGCGCTTTGCGACAACGTGATTCAGTTCGGACGTTCAGCGAAGCCTGCACGTCTGGCCGATGTAGCAGTCAGTGAATTCCTGTTCGATGCCCTGGAGGGGCGTATCGAACTTGATGATGAGTTGTTTGAGTGCACAGAGCAGGCAAGTACAGCCCAGCTGGTCGCCGCAAAGGTGTCGGGTCATTTCCAGCGTTTGCAACGCGGGCAAGACTACGAGGTCGGGATTTCCCGGGGAGGCTAGTTCTATGATTTACGGAGCGTGCTTGTGAGACCTGAAGGATTTACCACCATGGAACGCGCCCATGCGCCGCCCTCTGGTTTGACGGCGGCTGATGCGCATGAAGGCCGGGTCATCATCATTGGCAACGAAAAAGGTGGCGCGGGCAAGTCGACTGTCGCCATGCATCTGTCTGTCGCTCTGATGCGCATGGGCAAGAAAGTTGGCGCCATTGACCTTGATGTCCGGCAGCGCACATTTACCCGATATTTTGAAAACCGCAGCCGTTGGGTCAAGTCGACGGGGTCTTCGATTCCGATGCCGGAAACCCTGCGCGTCGATGCGAGTTCAGCCCGTAATCTGGATGAAGCTGAGGCGGAGGAAAGCGAACGCTTTCTCGATAGCCTGAAGCGGCTCAAGGCCAGCTGCGACTTTGTCATCGTCGACGCGCCGGGAAGAGATACCTTCCTGTCGCGCCTGGCGCATGCGTCTGCCGACACATTAATTACGCCGCTCAATGACAGCTTTGTCGACTTTGACCTTCTGGGCGATGTGAACCCACAAAGTCTCGAAGTTGTGCGTCCGAGTTTCTACGCGGAAATGGTTTGGGCATGCCGGAAGCACAAGGCGCAAACGACGCGTAAACCGATAGACTGGGTTGTTATGCGTAACCGCATGTCGCCTCTGGAGGCGCGCAACAAACAACGCGTTGGCGAGGCGCTCGACAATCTGGCGCGACGTATCGGATTTCGTCTGGCACCAGGACTTTCAGAGCGTGTGATCTATAGAGAGCTATTCCCGATGGGACTGACACTTCTTGATCTCACTGAAGAAGGTTCAAATATCACCTTCACCATGAGCCATGTCGCTGCGCGGCAAGAGCTCCGGGACTTGCTCATCCTGCTGAAAATGCCTGGCCTTGAAGGCGAGGAAATCGGCTTCTAGCAGCTCACCAGTTTTGTAGAGTGCAACAGAGGCGCCTAGTCAAAGGCGCCTTTGTTGTATTCGTAAATCTCGACCACCTGTTCGCCGCCTGATGTCGCATAACCGCGATACATGCCTTCGGTATTGAATGACCAGGCAGGTTGACCCTGTGGACCGAGCACAATGACTCCGCCATCTCCGCCAAGATCGGAGAGAGATGTGTGGATCACGTAATCTGCGGCCGTCTGCGCGTCTTCTCCCAAGAGCTCTATGCGCGAACAAATCGCATAAGCGATTGAGAGCCGAATGAAGTACTCGCCGGTTCCCGTTGAGGAAACACCACACACATCAGACTTGGCATAGGTGCCTGCACCGATCACAGGACTGTCGCCAACGCGGCCCCAGCGTTTGGCCGTCGTGCCGCCAGTGGATGTACCGGCGACGATGTTGCCAGACCGGTCCATGGCCACGACACCTACCGTTCCGAACTTCCGATCATCCGGAAAGGCAAAACGCGCGCTGTCGTCTTTCGGTCCATATCGGTTTGGAGGAGCTTCTACACCCCGGCGTTCAAGCGCCCGTAACAGGCTTTCCCAGCGGCGCTGTGTGTAAAACCATGAAGGATCGACAATCTCCAGACCCTCTTGGGCGGCGAACTGGTCTGCGCCTTCGCCTGCCAGCATCACATGCGGAGAGTTCTCCATGGCTTTGCGCGCAGCTGAGATTGGGTGGCGAACATTTGAAAGGCCGGCGACCGCACCGGAATCAAGCGTGTCTCCGACCATGATGGAAGAATCGAGCGAAAAGCCGCCATCTTCCGTCATTACCGCGCCGCGCCCGGCATTGAAGAGAGGATTGTCTTCCATGGAATTGATCAGCGTCTCGACAACATCAAGACCGGCTGCACCGTCCTGCAGCATGCCTGATCCGGTCGACACAAGTTCGGTCAGTGCAGCTGTGTAGGCAGCTTCGGTCTCGGGTGTCATGGCCTCGCGGGTGATCACGCCAGCCCCGCCGTGAATGACGAGTGACCATTCCGGAGGAGGGGGGGCGTTGAGCTCCAGGTCGAAGTCGGCGTCCACATGAACACACGCGGAGAGAAAACCTATGAGGCCGAGAGTTCCAATGGTCAGAAACTTTCTCATGACTTGTCCTTTGCTCGATTGCTGATCGTCGCAAGTCTCGTTGAAAGCTTCGTTCGGTCAAGTTCGGACATGTTTACCGGATGTGGAATGTAGAAAACCGACTTCATAAACTCATCAGCAATGGGGGCTTGCGAAGGCGCGAAGCATCTCAGGCTGGTCGTACCGCGAGTGGCGTCGAAGCCAAATTCCCTTAAAGCCACAATATAGTGTTCGGGGTTGCGATCACTCGTGAGAGGTACGATCCAGTGAGCGTGACGGTGTGCTCGCTCTCCTACCGGAGAAATACAGACTGGCAGTTGGTCCTGAACTGACAAAACCGCTTGGGTTCTAGCTTCTCCGGTCGGTGGCTCGATGATGCGATGAGACAATAAAGCGAGGAGCCGTCGAGGTGGCCTGAACCGAAACCGTTGGATATCTCCTGCATGTCCAAAGCCTCTCGAAGAACCGCCAATCAAGGCGTCGAAATCACCGCCAAAAAGACCGCATCCAGCCTCGAGAAACGCATAGCAATAGGGGTGGGTGGCAGATTTGACGATCAGGTATTTGAGCGCGCGACGACGAAACCAGAAATCCGATTTCGCGGGATAGCTCTCCAGTCGCCGCTCTATGCGTTTCGACATTTCAGGCGAGAGAAAGCCTGCGAGTGCGCCCCCCAAAGCGGTCTTGCGCTTGATTGGACCGAAACTGAAAAGCGTGATGTCGGCATTGCGTTCGAGGTTTAGACTGTCTGGTCCATCGTAAGCCTGCGCCAGGTCGGAAATCACCGTTACGCCAGCCTCTCGAAGAGTGCTCAGGTCAGGCAGTTCTGAATAAGAGCCAAAGAGATGAGCGATCAGACAGTGTTTTGCGCCGGAATTGAAACACGCCTCAGTCAGTTTTCCCGGCGCAGGTAAAAGTGTGTCTGTTTCAATATCTACGGCGATGGGTTCCAGGCCATGGGCGCGAATGATGTTCCGTATGTCCGAAATATTTATCCCCGTACATACGATAGGCGTACTTTCGGGGAGCGCAAGTTCCGACAGAATGGCGTCAAATAGTGTTCGAACACTTAGCCCGTACACCCAATGCCGACCAGCCTGACGTTCCGGCAAGGAATGTTCGGTGGCTTTGCCAAAGATCGCCGACATCAGATGAGACCATCCAATGTCGAATTTCAGTCGCGGGCGCAGCCAGTCCGACACTTAAGCGTCAGGCTGTCATCCAATCCGGCATGACAAAGGGCAGATCTAGATCACGTGCGACTGCTTCGTGAGCGATTTCTCCACCAGCAACGGTCAGGCCTTCTGCGAGATGTGGATCAGCCTTCAGTGCAGCCTGAGCGCCCTTGTTTGCGATATCCAGTACGAAAGGCAGGGTGGCGTTGTTGAGCGCATAGGTCGACGTGCGCGGCACCGCGCCCGGCATATTCGCAACACAATAGTGCAGAACGCCATCAATCTCGTAAATCGGATCTGCGTGGGTTGTTGCATGAGACGTTTCGAAACATCCGCCTTGGTCAATCGCGATATCAACGAGAACAGCGCCAGGGCGCATGGTCTTGAGCTGTTCGCGGGATACCAGCTTGGGTGCGGCGGCTCCGGGGATGAGGACTGCACCGATAATGAGGTCAGCATGTTTGACCGCTTCAGCGAGCGCGGCATTGGTGGAATACATGGTCTTAACCGCGCCATTGAACTGAGCGTCGATCTCGGCAAGGCGCGTATTGTTTCGATCAAAAATCGTGACATCCGCACGCATGCCGACGGCGATTTCTGCGGCATTCGTGCCTGAGACGCCGCCGCCAATGATGACAACTTTTGCAGGAGCCACGCCCGGGACACCGCCGAGCAGAACGCCGCGACCGCGAACCGTGCGCATCAGCGCCCAGGCAGCAACCTGCATGGACATACGACCGGCGACCTGGCTCATGGGGGTGAGAAGGGGAAGACGTCCATTTCGGTCTGTGACGGTTTCATAGGCGATCGCCAGACAGCCAGACTTGCGAAGACCTTCCGCCTGAACCGGATCCGCGGCGAGGTGAAGATAAGTGAAGAGCGTGTGGTCCGCAGTCAGACGGGCGCATTCTTCGGGTTGTGGTTCTTTGACTTTCACGATGAGTTCGGACTGTGCAAATACGGCATCAGCGTCAGGGAGGATTTTCGCGCCTACCGCTTCATATTCTTCGTTCGTACATGCGGACCCGACACCGGCATCTTTCTGGATAAAGACTTCATGACCTGCGCGTACGAGTTCGCCGACGCTCTCAGGCGTAAGGCCAACACGAGATTCCTGTTTCTTGATTTCTGTTGGAACGCCAATGCGCATAATGTCTCTCCTGATGCCAAATCATGTCTGACTCTGGGGCAGAGCCCGAGGCGACTGTTCTTCACATATCGGATAGTCGGAAAAATCTGCCGTTCGCAAGCCTAACAGCCTCGGAGAATCAAAAAAGCCCGCCAAAAGGCGGGCTTTTTCAATCTGATGGTCAGATTTTACCATGCGCGGCTGTCATATGGATACCTGTCGTAGGCATCTGCATATCCGTCGCCATCGCTGTCTTTTTCATCAGCCTGGTCTTTAACCCCTGGCGTGTCGCAGTCTGCGGCTTCAGTACAACCTTTTGCGGCACCAGCGGCGCCGCCAATAGCTGCACCAATGGCTGCACCTCTAGCGGTGTCACCGCTACCAACATTGTTGCCGATTACTGCGCCAGCTACTGCACCAGCAGCGGCACCGGCAGCGGCGTTACGTTCAGTATAACCGCTTGAAGTACAAGCACCTAGAAGCATTGCAGTACCAAGAACGGCTGAGCTTACGGTCATAAGTTTCATAGCGTGTCTCCATGGTTTGTGGACGCTTGAATAACGGATCGGTCACAACGGAGTTCCGAATTTTCTTTTCTGTAATGTTCAGCAATTTCCGGGAACGAACCCGAGGCATTGGGAATTGTCTCGCCATCGGTCCACTCGATGGGCCCGTTCAAATTGGGAAAGGAGAAACCCGATGAAGTATATTCTTGCTACGACTGCTATTGCAGCTGCTATGGTCACTCCAGCTTTCGCGACCCCGCCGGAAACGGATGACACTGTGAAAATCGAGACTGAGGTGAAAACCGACAACACGCTCGATCTGGATATTCCTAACGTTGACGTGACACCAGGCGCCGAGGTTATCGAAGCCGGTTATACTGACGATCACGATTGGATTGGCACGGGCGTCCTCGACGCTGACATGGAATCGGTTGGCGAAGTTGAGCGTGTCAACATCAACGAAATGGGCGAAATCGAAACCATCATCGTTGAGACCGGCAGTGTTCTGGACATCGGCGGACGTGAGATCGAAGTGTCTGGAGACGACTATGTCGCAATCGCTGACGAAGATGGTGACGCCAAAATTCAGCTGACTATGACAGCGATGGCGTTCACACAAATGCCTGACTTCGACGAAGACACTGTTTCGGACTTCCCGACATCTGATGATGATCTGTTCGATGGTGTAGATGAGCCAGCAGAAATCGATGGCGAATCTGACGTTGAGATCAACATCAACTAATTTCCGATCATTTGGAAATGCAGGAACGGCGCCTTCGGGCGCCGTTTTTTGTTGTAGTATCCCGCTTCCGTGATTTGGCGATCAGTTCCTGGGCGTCTAAAAAGTTCAAAACGTAAGGGGAGCAGATCATTGTCGCTAAATCGAATAACATATGCCTCGGGTGCCATTGCGCTTCTGTCCATGATGCTCGTTGGCTGTACGCATGGCGGCGCTCCGTCTGAAACCGCAGAAACTGAAACGCCCCCAGCCATGGTGCCGACCGTTTATTATTCCATGACCGATATTTTTCAGCCGGCCTTTCAAGGGTACGCTGACACGGCTTTCTGGGTCTATAATGACGAGGGTGAGCTCGATGCATCAGGGCTGACGGAAGAGCAGTGGGACACCATGACGACCTCGGCCAAAGAGCTGAAAGAGACAGCGCTTCTTTTCTCTAAGGCTCAGGCCATCCGCGTCGCTGAGGAGGGTGAAGAACTGTTCAATGAAGGGAAGGGCTTTATTCCCTCAGAGGCGGTTCAGTCTGTCATCGACGAAAACCCGGACGGCTTTCGCGCTATGATGGCTTACCTGGCGAATGAGTCACAAACCGCTCTTGAGGCGCTGGAAGCCCGCGATGCGGCAGGGATAAGTGAGGCGTCTGATAATATCTACGCGGCTTGCAAATCCTGTCATGTGGCTTTCTGGTATCCCGGTCGCAGATAGACAATAAAAAGCCCGCTGAAGCGTGTCGGGGGGAGACTTCAGCGGGCTTGAGAATGCGGATCGGGCTTCCGCATATCGGGGGAATGTCTCTAAAGACAAAAACCAAATGCGCAGCAGACCGAAGCGTTCCGCACTTTTAGAAATTATTATCGGCAAAGTCCGGTTCGGCTCATGTCCATGTGAAAATGGTCTGCATGAGCTGCGTTGTAGTCAGGCCCAAGGACCGTTCCGAAGAGCTTGCAGGCATCATCTCTGACGGCCGTCAGGAACCGGCCTTCGGGAGAATCGTCCTCCCAATCGTCTAGCAGGGTGATGCGGGAGCCGTCGGCAAATTCAAACCCCTGAATGTCGACGGCATTTCCAGTTGCGTGCTGGCTGTATCGACCGGTTGAGCGACCATAAAGGCGACGACAGGAATAGCTGCCATAGCTCAGCACCCGAACAGGTGGTGTTTCGAGAAATTCTTCTGCACGAATGACGACAGACTGACGCTCCCAGAGTGCCAGAGCGGCTGTCAGCGGACAGGTCATGCGAAGCGTCGCATTATAGGGCAGGGCAGACTGATCGAGGGTCAGAGCGTTTCTGAAACCACACGGCTCGTCACCTGGCGTGTCATCCAGTGCGGTATATTCGATGAGGGATGTGTCCAGAAACTCGAAACAGGCAGGCGCGTCTGCCGACATTCTCGAGAGTTTCAACTCAGTCGCAAGACCAATCGGCTGGTCAATTTCCAGCGGCACAAAGGGGTTGTGTTCCGGAGGCAGACGCTCCCACGACACATATCCGATGGCGGCCAGCGCGAGGCACCAAAATCCGATGACTATCCATTTGATCATGTAACCAAGATGTGACGTTGATCTGCGAATGGAAGCTCAAAATGCAGTAAAAACAATTGTATTTTGGGAACGGAAACTGCTGTTCTGCGTCGTTATAGAGTGGGAAAAGAAGCTTCGAGTGCCAATATAGTTCAACATGTGTTTTGCGATGAAGACGCGGCCCAAGTTTGGCCGCGTTTGTCACGTTAGATTTGTTCCTGTCGAGTAAACTGCCGTCTATGTCATATTCAAAATCCCTTCTGTCGGCTCTTAGCCCATCGCGCATCATTTGTGCTTGTCTGCTTGGAGTGAGCCTTGGGGTAATGAGCGCAGCAAATGCCGAGACGGTTGAGCTTCGCCTGGAGCCTTCAGATGAAGGCTCGCCAATTTCAGACGATCTGAGAAATAGCCTGAACGATGCGCTTCCGGATGAAGACGAAGCGCCATCCACCTTGTTTCAGGCAAAACGTCAGGGGAACAGGGCTGCGGATGCCATTCGCGATACGCTGAATTCGCAAGGGTATTTTGATCCTGACATTGAGAGTTTTATCGAAAGCGGTGACCAGCCAGTTCCGGTGGTTCGGGTCGATCCGGGGCGATTGTTTCGACTTGCGGAGATCGACATTGACTACGGCCCAAATCCGCCCTCAGAGGCTGACCGTCAGGTGGCGATGGAAGCTGTTCAGCTTCGTGCAGGTGATACCGCCATTCCTCTACGGATTATCGACCAGGAACGCGTACTGATCTCTGCACTACGCGACCGCGGCTACGCCTTTGCATCCGCTTCAGATCGCAGTGTTCTGGGCGATCGGGAGGCAGCCGAGCTTGAGGTTCGCTATAATATCAATGCCGGGCCGCGCGTTCGCTTCGGAAAGGTTATTTATCCCGAAGATGTGCGCACCAAGGCGAGTTACATGGAGCGGTTGGAGCCGTTCGAAGAAGGCGACCTTTATGATCCTGCAGAGCTTGCACTGTTCGGCGGGCGTCTGGATGAAACCCGAATATTTGATCTCGCGAACGCACGTCTGGCTGAAGTCTCATCCGGGACAACGGAAGAGGGCGATGAAATTTACGACATTGTCGTGTCATTGTCGGAGAGAAAACGGAATACGCTGGCCTTGGGTGCGTCCATTGCGACCGACAAAGGTTTCGGCCTGAATGCAGAGCTGACCCGTCGCAATCTGACGCGGCGCGGCGATCTGCTGGTCGCATCTCTGAACCTTGCTGAAATTGAACAGTATTTCAACGTGGTCTGGCGACGCCCAAATGAGTTTGGCTATGGCAAGGGGCTGGTTGTGTCATCCCGCGTCGGCAATGAGGAAACTGACGGTTTTGACCGACAGGCTTTTTCTGTCGGCGCAGGGTATGAGGTCGTTAAGGGACCGGACTTTTCCTATGGGTTTGGGGTCACGGGGTCTCTTGTTCATGAAGAAGACGACTTCGGAGAACGCGACCTTCAGCTCCTCGGACTATATGCCAATACGAGGCTGGACCGGGCGGATGACGTTCTGAACCCAACCAAAGGATGGCGCGCCGAAGGACGAATCGAACCAAATATTTCGTTTGGCGGTGCTGAGAGTGAGTTTTTGAGAAGCGAAGGCCAGCTGCGGGCCTATTTGCCATTCGGAGATGCCCGGCGTTTTGTCCTCGCTGGACGGCTGAAGCTCGGAACAGTTTACGGTGCAGAAATCGACAGTATCCCATCGACCAAGCGCTTCTTTGCCGGTGGTGGTGGGAGTGTCCGCGGTTATGCCTATCAGGCAATTGGACCGCGATCGACGGAGAACAACCCATTGGGTGGCCGGTCTTTGATGGAGACATCTGTCGAGGCACGCTGGCAGTTTCGGGAAAAAATTGGTCTCGCAGTGTTTGTCGATGGCGGGAGCGTAACAGAATCGGAATTGCCGGGGTTTGACGACCTGCGTCTCGGTGCCGGTGCTGGTATTCGCTATGACACGCCAGCCGGGCCGCTGCGTATCGATGTCGCCACACCGCTGGATCCGACGGACAA
>NZUJ01000013.1 GCA_002701295.1 Ponticaulis sp.
CGCTTCTGACATGAACAGGATTGTAGACGAAGATTAGTCCGGCTAGTTAAGAGGCGGATACGGAGCAAAAAGCGAATGAACGACGATATCGGATATCAGGCGCTAACGCAGGCCGCCATGCGTGGGGTGATGAGAGAGGCACTAAAAGTTGCTGCCTCTGACGCAGGTCTGCCTGGGGACCATCATTTCTACATTACGTTCAGAACGCGCGCGCCAGGCGTGAAGCTGTCTGAGCATTTGCTGAAGCGTTTTCCTGATGAAATGGTCATCGTTATTCAGCACCAGTTCTGGGATCTGGAAGTCAGCAATCGCCATTTTGAAGTTGTTCTGCAATTCTCTGGCGTGCCGCAGCATCTGGAAATTCCTTATTCGGCGGTAACTCGTTTTCAGGATCCAAGCGTTGAGTTCGGCATGGCGTTCCAGCCTCTGACAGGACAAGACAATAGCGCTATGGATCTCGTCGATGATTCAGAGCCGCAACTAGCTGAGCCGGAGACCCTGGAAGAGGCCTCTGACGAGACGACGGGCGATGACGCGTCTGACGATTCTCGTCCGGCAAGTGATGGAACGGTTGTTCGTCTCGACACTTTCCGTCGCAAGTAAGCTCAAATGACAGATCAGACCTCGGTTCCGCCAGCACTCTCTGATGCAGAAATGCTGGCGAGATTCCAGAATGCCAAATCGCGTCCGGCATGCTCGGAAACGCTGGGCATGAAGCTCGAGGAAATCAATCAGGCTGACAAAACACTGCGAATGAGTTTTGACGTCAGTGGCGCGTTTTCCAATCCGACAGGCGCCGTTCAGGGCGGATTTCTGACGGCCATGCTGGATGAGGCCATGTCGGTGTGTTGCATCATCGCGTCGAATGTCACCATGACGGCGCCCACTCTGGAAATCAAAACGAGCTATTTTCGCCCCCTGTTTCCTGGCCGCGCCGAGGCGCAAGCCCGTATTCTGCGATGGGGGCGATCGACTGCTTTCATGGAGGCAGAATTGTTTGGCGCAGACGGCAAGATGGTCGCCAAAGCGAGTGCGACTGCTGCGCTGAAGCTCTTCAAGAAATTCTGACGGGTCAGATTTCACCAAATCGCCCATGTCTGGATCAGATTTGGTCCTGATCATCCGGGCAAATAAAGGCGATTTGAAAAGGGAACGTCATGTCACAGAAAAACTCATCCCGGTTGAGCAGGCGAGCCGTTCTGGCCTCAGCTGTGGGGATCCCGTTTCTGGCAAGTTGTCAGACTGGGCGTCCTTTCTATGGTGAGGATGATGGTATTTCTGCCTTGCAGGCCCTTGAGGCATCTGCCGGTGGGCGGCTGGGTGTGTCAGCGACCAATCTTCAGACCGGACGATCCATCAGTTGGAGAGGCGATGAGCGATTTGCCATGTGTTCGACTTTCAAATGGCTGCTCGGGGCATTTTACGCGCAACGCATGCGTGACAACTGGTCGATCGAAGACGAGGCACAGAAAGAGCGCTGGGACCGGTTCATTCCGTACACGCAAGCCGACATCGTATCGTATTCGCCCGTGAGCGAGCCGCAGTTGGTGAATGGCGGAATGACCCTTGAAGGGCTGTGTGAAGCCACAATTATGACGAGCGACAATACGGCAGCAAATGTTCTCCTGAAAGATATTGGTGGGCCGGAGGCGCTGACGACATTCATTCGCGAGACCGGAGATCTGGTCACGCGGCTTGATCGATTTGAACCTGAGTTGAACATCTTCGTGCCCGGCGATGAGCGGGATACCACAACACCAAACGCCATGAGTGGGCTAATGGCGCACCTCTTGTTTGGGGAGACCGGAGCATTCAATGCTACACGTCGTGTGCATGACTGGATGATCAAAGCAAATACGGGCTTGAAAAGGCTGCGCGCAGGTATTTCCGATGACTATCTGGTCGGCGACAAAACCGGGACGAATAGCGACAGCCACAGTAATGACGTTGGCTTTGTCTATACACATCCCGTGTTCAAGGGGATGGTCGGCCCTGTGGTGATTTCGAGCTATTACAATACAGATGATCCATTCAATCCAGCGTCTGACGAAGTGCATGCTGAGGTTGGCCGGATTGCGATGAAAGCACTTGTCGGCCCGCTGTTTGATGAGCAGCCGTGGAAAGCCTGATCAGGTAAAGCGTTTTGTGCCGCCAATTTCACGTGCCTTCATGACGATACGTTCGCGTTCACCTTCCCGGCGTTCGACGAGAAGGCGGGCAACCTGGCTATCATCGAAAAAGGTCGCACCAGTGAGGCTGTCGAGCAGGGCTTTGGCCAGATTGTCGAGATCCATGTGCGGCGGGTCGCCTGTGTATTCCATGATGATATGGACTTCAAAATCGCCATAGGTCGGGCGAACATGGAAATCCTTGCGGAAAAACTCTTTGAACAGAGGTTTATAGTATTTCGCCTGCGTGGTGAGGCCATTGCACTTCGCCTCCAGCGTGCCGTCATCCAGCAGCCGTGCGCGAACCTTACCTTTGCCAACCCAGTCATCCATCCATTCTCGTTAAATGGTCCGCGACGGGAGCGCAAATCTGAAAATCAGGACCTCAGCTATTGCGGAACCGGTTCAAGGTCGCCCGAATGGCAAGCACGGTGCAGCCAATGAAGAGGCCGGTCGCCAACAGAACCTCAAACACTACAATGAAGAGCACAATGGCACCATGCATTGAGGCCGGAAGAAAGAAAGGTGCGAAAATCGCCAGTAGTGCTGTCACGACCAGACCAGCAATCATGGCAATGTAATACCAACCCAAACCATCGGATGCGGAATCAAGAAAAATATCGTCGTTCATCATCTTCTCCACCTTCAGGCATTTGAAATGCACTCAATAGTGTAAAGTTCCAGGAAAAACGTATTTTTTCAAAGCGTTAACGGCCTGTTGATCTTGGTTAACGCATAGTTGCCCGAAGGCGGTTCAGACCCAGCCACCGAGTTCACGGGTGACGAGTGTCTGCAGGAGATTAATCGCCGGATCAGAATCATTGAGGCAGGGCAGGGCAGCGAAGTGCGTGCCACCCGCCTCAAGAAAGCTGTCGCGACCTTCCATGGCGATTTCTTCCAGTGTTTCGAGGCAGTCAGAAATAAAGGCCGGAGCGGCGACGGCGACTTTCTTTGCGCCTTCGTCTGGCAAGGCTTCGAGCGTTTTGTCGGTGTAAGGCTGTAGCCATTCCTGAGGCCCGAAGCGCGACTGGAATGTTGTGCGAATGAAGTCCTCGCTCCAGCCCATTTTCTCGCGGACGAGACGCGTCGTTTTCTGGCAGTGGCAGTGATACGGATCGCCCTTATCGAAATAGCTTTTCGGAATGCCGTGATAGGACATGAGCAGCACGTCTGGTTCGAAATCGAGCGCAGACAGGCTAGCCGAGAGCGAGGTGCAAAGCGCGTCGATATAGGCCGGATCATCGTGAAAGGCCGGTGCTGTGCGAACAGCAGGCTGCCAACGGAGCTTCATCAGTGCCTTAAACGTCCGGTCGCAGACGCTGGCCGTGGTGGTGGCGGAATATTGCGGGTAGAGCGGGAACACCAGAATACGTTGGCATCCCTGGTCCTTCAGGGCATCAATTTTGGAGGCGATGGACGGATTTCCATAGTTCATCGCATAATCAATGATGAGTGTGTCTGTCCCCATACGCGCAGCCAGCTTTTCAGCCTGAAGCTTGGTGTAATGGAGGAGGGGCGAGCCATCTTCGGTCCAGACCTTTTTATAGGCGTGGCCGGATTTTGATGGGCGGAAGGTCAGAATAGGCCCCTGCAGGATCAACTGCCAGATGGCCTGAGGCATTTCGATGACGCGCGGATCAGAGAGGAATTCCGACAGATAGCGGCGCATGGGCCAATAGTCCGTGCCATCCGGCGTACCGAGATTGATCAGCAGGACCCCGGTTTTTGAAGGGCGGATAGCTGGATGGTCTTGGGGCAGGGGATTCTCGGTCATGCGGGGTCGGCTCATCTGTTGATCTGTGTGAGTGACAGGTTTTACGCAAAAGAGGCAAGATCAGTTTTCAATAAACGTAGGCGTGATTTGCCTTCTGAGCTGCGCTCTACAAGACTGACTGAATAAAGGGAGTGAAACCAAATGAAGATCTTGAAGTCGGGAATTCTGGCAACAGGGCTGGCAGGATTGGCATTGAGTGCGCAGGCTGAGGTCTCGCATGTCGTGTTCTTTGAACTCAAAGACAATAGCGGCGAAAAGATTGATGCGCTGATTGACGGCGCGCATGAGTATCTCTGCGATATTGAAGGCGTTGTGAGTTGTCAGGTCGGCTCGCGCCAGACTGAGCGTGAGAGCGGTTCGAATGATACCGGGTATGACGTGGCTCTGATCGTGACCCTGGATACTGAGGAAAGCCATAAAGGCTATGACACGGATCCAAGCCATATCGAATTTATCGGCAAGTTTCGCGATAACTGGAAAAACGTGCGCGTGATGGATTCGAACTTGGTGGCTGGGGAGTAGGAAGAAGTCCGTCAGCTCCCCGAGGAGGAGAGGAGTTAGCTTTTCGCTGCCCTTAATAACCCCGGCAGATAAGCGCCCAGCGCTAAAGCGCGGATGACGTACATTGCGAGGAAGGCTGTCCAGACGCCCGTGTTGCCGAAAGCATTGCGCATGGCGAGGTCGAGTGCGACGTAAAGCACGGTCGTAATGACAGCGGCATTGCGGAGCGCCTTGCCGCGCGTTGCGCCGAGGAAGAAACCATCGAGCTGCCAGCAAGGAATGCCGATGAGCGGGATGATGGCGCAGAAGGGCAGGAAGGCGAGGGCGATCTCGCGGACTTCTGCATCCCGAATGAAACCACTGATGAAATAACCGCCCGCAAAATAATAAATCAGCGAGATGATCGCGCCGGAGATGAGCGCAATTTCGGTGGTCAGCCGCATAGCGCGGATGAGGCGGGTTTTCTGTTTCGCGCCGACCGCTTCGCCGACTTCTTTTTCCGCAACGAAAGCATATCCATCCAGAACGAAGGCCGACACGGTAACGAACTGAAGGAGAACTTCGTTGCCTGCCAGAATGGCTGTGCCGAGGCTTGCGCCCGAGTTCACGAACCAGGCAAAGGCAAAGAGCAGGGCAAGCGTGCGAATGAGGATATCGCGGTTGGCATTAAAGAGGGCGAACAGGCGTTCTCGATCGAAGAGCTGTTGGGACCGCGTAAGGCCCTGGCGGACCATGTAGAGGCCCACGAAAAGCGCGACCCATTCCGCAATGGCCGTGCCTGCGCCGATGCCTGCCGGCCCCCAATCGAGCCAGATGACAAAGCCTGCATCAAGGGCTGCGTTTACAGAGTTCATGACAATCTGAACGATCAGAAGCTGGCCGGTTCTTCCGGTGCCCAGAAGCCAGCCAGTTATGCCGAACGTCATCAGGAGAGCCGGAGCGCCCCAGATGCGGGCTGACCAATATTCACGGGCGAGGTTTTTCACGTTTTCGGTTGCCGCAAACGGGTCGAAAACGATCATTTTGAGCAAAGGCGACAGCCCGAAAATAATGATACCAAGCGCTGCGCCTGTGAGGAGCGCGCGTTGCAGGACGGAGGCGACTTCAAGTTTGTTCTCGGCGCCATTGGCTTGCGCTGTGAGACCTGTTGTCGACATGCGCAGGAAGCCGAACGCCCAATAAAGGAAATTCATGGAGACGGCCGCAACGCCGACTGCGCCGATGTCAACCTTGTCGCCCGCCACACCCATAACGATCGTGTCCACCACACCCGTAGAGGCTGTCGCCGCCTGGGCCAGCATGACTGGCACAGCAAGTGCCAGAACTTTAGAACGGGTGAGAAGGGCGGAGGTCATGGCTCGCGATTAGGCGAGGCGGAGTGTGTTGGCAATCGCATAAAGAGGCGGTTGCGAGGTTATTTCGCCTCTTTGGCGACGATTTTTGTCAGCAGGCCTTCGCTGGCCTGCTCGATCAGATCGATGGCCTGATTGAAGCGCTTTGTGAAGTAGGGGTCGGGAACTTCGCGAACGTCCTGATCTGGCGCATAATCGAGAAATAGTTGGACCGGGGTTTCAGCGCCAGCCGGACGATAGCGTTCGACATCGTCACGGTTCTTCTGATCCATGACGATGATCAGGTCGAAGGCTTCGAAATCGCGTCGCCGAAACTGGCGTGCGCGTTGCGCCGAGAGGTCATACCCGCGCTTGAGCGCCGCTTTCTGCATGGGGCCATGAGGCGCACTGCCGACATGCCATCCGCTGGTGGCTGCACTGTCGACGCGGATATCCAGACCACGTTCGCGGGCCAGTTTATCGAACACGGCTTCCGCGGTGGGAGAGCGACAAATGTTTCCAAGGCATACGAAGAGAACTGAATTGACCATGCGCACAAAAAAATCTGAAAAACCAAGCTGCAGGAAGGCATCCACATATGTGTTACGCAAAGACGCGTGCAACAGATTTGATCTTTTTCTGTCAAAAAAATCAGAGTGACCTGACCTTGCTGCTTTGATGGCGGTCAGGGCGGTGAAAACGCGTGCGAACGCATCGTCGACCTTGGTAATCAGACCGTCTTGTGCTTTCACTTCCGGATGTGAACAGGAGAGGCCGGACATGCGGACCGCAGCAGTAATCATGAGTGGTGCGCTGATAGCGCTGAGCAGTTGCGGAAACCCCGATGGGCCCGAACCGGCCGCCTCTACAGACGAGAAGGCCGCCGTGATGAGCGTTGAAGACCGGTTTGCGCGACTGGCGCTCGACTGCATCCACCGGCCATTTCCGAACAAGATCAGCCATGTGATGAATTCGGCGGACGATCTGGCAACACCGCAGGAAATGACACCTGCATTTTATGGCTGTTTTGACTGGCACTCGGCAGTGCATGGGCACTGGTTGTTGGTGCGTATCCTGAAGGTGCAGCCGGATACGAGCCTTGCTGGAGAGATCCGTGAGGCCTTATCGGAATCGTTCACCGTGGAAAATATCGGCGCTGAGCTGGGCTATTATTCGCATTCGGACCGGGCTGGTTTTGAACGGCCTTACGGTATTGCCTGGTATCTGCAGCTGGTGACTGAGCTGCATGAAAGCGATGATCCACAATTGGTGAAATGGCGCGACACGCTGCAACCTCTGGAAGACAAGATCGTCGAGCGGATTGTCGGCTGGTTGCCTAATCTTGCCTATCCGAACCGGATCGGCACGCACAATCAGACCGCTTTCGCGTTCGGCCTGATGCTGGACTATGCGCGGACGGTTGGGGATACGACCTTGGAAGCCATGATCGTCGAAAAGACGATGGATTTTTACTATGCGGACAAGGCCTGCCCGATTGGATATGAGCCATCTGGCGAGGATTTTCTGTCGCCCTGCCTGATGGAAGCGGACCTTGTGCGCCGGACAATGCCGCAGGCGCAATTCTCGGCCTGGCTCGGCTCATTCCTGCCGGATATTCCACTTGATGGCTCAGGTGACTGGTTGGAGCCAGGTGTCGTTCTGGACGCCACTGATGGCAAGCTGGTGCATCTGGACGGGGTGAACCTGTCGCGCGCATGGGCGCTAGAGGGAATTTCCTCTGCTCTCCCTGAGGATGATCCGCGTCGAGGGGCGCTGATGGCGTCTGCCGACCTGCACAAGGAAACAGGCATCGCAGCAGTTTCTGACACGCATTATTCAGGTAGTCACTGGCTGGCGAGCTTTGCGACATATCTGACGACCAAGCGCGGGATTGAAGAGGGCTGAACAGATTGTCAGAGAGACCTGCGCGGATCGACTGTGTTTTGGGGGGAGTGTGAATGACGGGGCAATTTCGCGGCGACATTCAAGGCCTGCGCGCATTGGCGGTGGTCACAATTCTGCTGTTCCATGTCGACTTTGACTTCGCACCGGGCGGGTTTCTGGGCGTTGATATCTTCTTTGTCATTTCCGGTTTTCTGATCACGGGAAATATCCTGCGCCGTTCGGAGGCAGGAACCTGGTCGGCTGTCGATTTCTACCTGCGTCGGATCAGGCGTCTCGTGCCCGCTGCGGCTTTGACAGTGTTGGCATCGCTGATTGCCGGATATTTCATCCTGTCGTCATCGGATTTTGAAGCGGCGGGGCAGTCCGGGCTCGCGGCGCTTCTGTTTTCTTCGAACTTCGTGTTCTGGCTGGAGGCAGGCTATTTTGATGCCGCCTCGCATACCAAGCCGTTTCTGCATTTCTGGTCGCTATCGGTGGAAGAGCAATTCTATCTGGTCTGGCCGGCGCTCATGCTTGTCGCGTTCGCGTTCAAGAAGCGAATGGGTGTGGCTGTCGGGGTAGGTGTTTTGAGTTTGGTCTCACTGCTGGCTGCGGAATATCTTTTGGCCACTGATCACATGCCGTCGGCTTTTTTTCTGATGCCATTTCGCGTGTTTGAGTTCGGTATCGGAGCGCTGCTTGCGGTGTTGGGTCTGAAACTCCCAGGCAAGCTATTTCAGGAAACCGCTGTGCTGGTTGGTCTCGCGTTAATGGTCGCTTCTGTCGTTGTGTTTGACGCAGCGAGCCGCATGCCGGGTTTTCTGTCGCTCATCCCGTTGGCTGGCTGCGCGCTGGTTATTCTCTCGCCCGAGGCACGTTCGGGTGTAGTGTTCAACAATCCAGTGACGCGCCTGATAGGTGATGCATCTTACTCGATTTATCTGGTCCACTGGCCGCTGATCGTCTTTTACAAATATCTGACATCGCCGGAGTTGAGCCTGACTGCGCAGCTGATTCTGATGCTGGTTTCGATCATTCTGGGTGTGGCTCAATATCATCTGATAGAGACCCCCATGCGAAAAGAAAGCTTCTGGCACGTCAACCGGCTGAAAACCGGTCTTGTAGCGGCTGGTGCGATCCTGTTCGTGGGAATTACTGGGTTTGCAGGAGCCGTATGGGCGATGAACGGTTTGCCGTCTCGTTTTCCGGACGTTCAGAATGTTGAGCTGGACAGAGAAGTCCTGAGGCAGGCTACGCTCGATTTCCGAGACGCGAATAATGCGACGCGTGCTGAGAAACGCGGACCGCCGCGCATTTACGTATTTGGTGACTCCTTTGGCAAAGATACCGCGAACTTGCTGAATACGTTGAACCCGAGACTGGTGGTGGACCATAACTGGATCCCAAGTTCGTGTCAGGGCGTGGTGGCCGATCGGCTGTCGATCGTCGATCAGCTCCCGAAAGCAAATCGTGGTCGGGCGGCGATTGCGAAATGTCAGCAGCAGATTGGAGACGGTCTGAGTGCAGAGCGCCTGGCGCAATATGATCTGGTAGTGCTGGCGTCAGCATGGCAGGTATGGACGCTGGATTTCATCGCGCCAACTGTTGCTGATATCCGGAGCAAGACGGATGTGCCGATTGTCCTGTTCTCACAAGGGCAGAAGTTTCGGCAGATTATTCCAACCTTTCTGGAAGGCGTCGGCACTCTGGATGATGTCGAGGCGTTTGATGCGTCGGGTTATTGGGTGCCGGATGAGCAGTTTGCAGATCAGGCCAGAATAGCAGATGAGCTGGGGATATATTTTCTCGAAAGATTTTCCGTTCTCTGCCCGGATGAGGCATGTCCCGTGATCGATGCGGATACGCCTGTTGCGCCGTATTATTATGATGACAAACACATCAGCCTGGAGGGTGTGGCTTACTGGGCCGAACAGATCAGGGAATGCAGTGAGCCGGTCTGTAAGCTTCTCAAAACGGGTCGGGAGCGGTAAAGGCAGGCATGCCCGACCCGTGGAATAATCCGATTGACGATTATGTGCCGCCGGAAAACCAGCGGCCATTCAAATACACGCCGCCAGATGTGCCGCTGGATGTGGTGTTCGAAGACGACGCCATTCTGGTGCTGAACAAGCCCTATGGCTTGCTGTCGGTGCAGGGAAAACCGCTCCACCATAAGGATTGTCTCGAGTTTCGTGTGAAAGATGTTTGGCCTGAGGCGACGGCTGTACATCGGCTCGACCATTCGACATCTGGGCTTATTCTGTTTGCGAAGTCTGAGGCGTTGAAGTCTGACATTTCAAAACAATTTCAGGTGCGCGAAGTCCGCAAGGTCTATACGGCGCGGGTCTGGGGCGGGGTGACCGATGATGAGGGCGTGATTGATTTGCCACTTCGCAAGAACTGGGAGGACTCCCCGCGCCAGATGGTCTGTTACGAGCGCGGCAAGCGGGCTGTCACGCGCTGGAAGGTTGTGAGCCGTGATGAGAATTCAACTCTGCTAGAGCTCTATCCGGAAACGGGGCGCACACACCAGCTGAGGCTGCACACGCTTCATATCGGCCACCCCATTCTGGGCGACGAGCTTTACGCGCCAGACCCGGCCTATGAGGCGGCACCGAGGCTGCTGCTCCATGCAAGTGAGCTGGGAATAATTCATCCGGTGAGTGGGGCACGGAAAGTTTTTAAATCTCCGTCGCCCTTTAAGTAAGCAAGAAGCCCGGGTTCATCCCCGGGCTTTCTGGTCGTCTATTGGGTCGCGTGCTTTGCCGCGTCTTTGAGGTCGCCACCAACTTTACGGGCTTTGCCCTCGGCCTGATCAGCCTTGCCTTCGGCTTCGAGCTTTTCATTGTCGGTGGCTTTACCGACGGCTTCCTTGATGTCGCCTTCGGTGTCTTTGAGTTCGCCTTTGATGTGCTGCTTATCCATGTCGTATCTCCTTTTGTCTGACACAACAAACCAACGGGAGCGGGGGTGGGTGAGTTCCTTGTAAATTCGATTGCAACAGAGATTTAATCTTAGCCCACACGTGCACTTTCACGTGCCTAAGTCGGCTGGTCGCCAACGATCAGAACCGCCTCAGCTTTAATGACTTCGAGCTTCGACTTATTTCCTTCTGGCCTCTTTTGACGTCACGCGCTAACACGCCTGCAAACAGAAGTTATGACGTTCAAAAGGAGTTTGCCCCATGGGTTTGTTCGGCAGCAAGGGTAAGATGCGTACGGAAACCGACAGCTTCGGTCCTTTGGAAGTTCCTGATGATAAACTCTGGGGTGCGCAGACGGCGCGTTCCCTGATCAACTTCCCGATTGGTGAAGAGAAAATGCCAGCCCCTGTGATCCGTGCACTTGGCGTGATCAAGCGGTCTGCGGCTCTGGCGAACAAGAAGCTCGACAATCTGGAACCAAAGATTGCCGACGCGATTGTTCAGGCCGCATCTGAAGTGTCTGAGAACAAGTTGGATGAGCATTTCCCTCTGTCTATCTGGCAGACGGGTTCCGGTACGCAGTCGAACATGAACTCCAACGAGGTCATCTCGAACCGCGCAATTCAGCTTCTGGGCGGTGAAGTCGGTTCTAAAGATCCGGTTCACCCGAATGACCATTGTAATCGGTCGCAAAGTTCGAATGACACGTTCCCGACGGCCATGCACATTTCAGCGGCCGAAGAGATCCATCACCGCCTGCTGCCTGCGCTGCAGTATCTGCGCAATGCACTGAATGATAAGTCTCAGGCGTTTGCGGACATCATCAAGATCGGCCGGACGCACACACAGGATGCGACGCCCCTCACGCTGGGCCAGGAATTCTCCGGTTATGTGGCGCAGTTGGATCTGGGTATCAAGCGCGTCCAGGAAGGCCTTGAGCACCTCTGGCCACTGGCGCAGGGCGGTACGGCTGTCGGTACCGGCATCAATGCCAAGGTTGGTTTTGCTGAAGCCTTTGCTGAAGAAGTGGCAAGCTATACCGAGCTGCCATTTGTGACGGCGCCAAACAAGTTCGAAGCGCTGGCCGCTCATGACGCGTTTGTCTACGCACATGGCGCTCTGAACACTGTGGCGGCGTCTTTGTTCAAGATTGCCAATGACATCCGCCTCCTTGGCTCCGGGCCGCGATCTGGTCTTGGTGAACTGGCTCTGCCTGAGAACGAGCCGGGCTCGTCCATCATGCCGGGCAAGGTGAACCCGACCCAGTGTGAAGCCATGACGATGGTTTGCACGCAAGTCATGGGGAATAACACGACCATGACTGTGGCAGGTAGCCAGGGGCATTTCGAGCTGAACGTCTACAAGCCAGTTATGGCCTATAACATGATCCAGTCGATCCGCCTGTTGGCAGATGCGTCGACATCTTTCACCGACAAGTGCGTTGTTGGTATCGAAGCGCGCGAAGACAATATCGCTGATCTGATGAACCGGTCCTTGATGCTTGTGACGGCGCTGAACCCGCATATCGGTTATGACAACGCCACGAAGATCGCGAAAAAGGCGCACAAGGACGGCTCAACCCTTAAAGAAGCGGCGATTGCCCTCGATCTTCTGACGTCTGAACAGTTCGACGAATGGGTTATCCCAGCCAACATGATCAAGCCGAGCTAGGATGACCTGAGATCTGAGAGAAATGGTATGACTGAGATACTGCTCGATCGCCCGGTTTGGGGCACGTTGACCGGTGCACTCAGTCATCTTTCTGTCGGGGGCGCATTGGCGCGCCGGTTCAAGCGGGACGTCAATGTGTTTGCGGCGGCGGCTGATACGTCTTCAGAAGCCATGGACGCGCTGTTTGACGTGCTGCCTGATGAGGGTTCAGTTTATCTGATGGAGGCTGTGCCTGTTCGCTGTCCGGATGGCGCGCAAATCATGATGGAGCGGCCTGGCGTTCAGTACATTTCAGGCGGGAGCTTTCTGGACTCGCCTGCAATTAATCCGATTGACGGCTTCCCTGTTCAGCGCATGACCGATGACGATGCGGCCGATATTCTGGAATTGGCAACACTGACCAAGCCCGGGCCGTTCTATGCCAATACCCACCGTATGGGGGATTTTTTCGGCATCCGCATAGATGGACAATTGATCGCCGTGGCTGGCGAGCGATTTCGGTGTGGCCGATATGCTGAGGTTAGCGCTGTCTGCGTCCATCCTGATTTCCAGGGCAGAGGGCTTAGGCGGCACATGACGGCAGTGTCTGCAGCAAACATCGAACGGCGCGGCGATACGCCGTTCATTCAAGCCTGGGCAGATAACGCCCCTGCGATCGGGCTATATAAGAGCATGGGTTTCGTGCACCGGGCAGATGTTCTGGTGACAGAAATCAGTCGCTGAATTCCGGGCCTTTACCTGTGTTTTTCGGGCGCTGAGTATAGGTGAGGCGGATGGTGGCACCGTCCGGATCGACCCAGTCGACATACATCTGATGTGGGTTGGATGTTTTTTCGGAGGCCGAGCTGTAGCCGAGCTCTGCCATACGGTCGCGCGCGGCCTGCCATTCTTCGAGATCCCACATACCAATCTCCAGCACATGTTCGCGCGGTTCGATCTCGGGTCTATGCTCATACTGGTTGAGGCATACGGACAGGCTGGGCAGACGCTTATGATTGAGGAAGGTCTGTTTGCGGCCGTCGCGGCGGGGGGCGCCGACAATGGCAAATCCAAGGCCTTCACAATAAAAGCGCTTTGAGGCTTCGGTATCTGAAGTGGTTGAATGAAGTGTCGCAACGAACTCGTGGCGATCGCGCTTCAGCCCCTGACTCTCATCGCCAAACCAGACACGAACCATCTTGTCTCCTGCTTGTTTATGCCACGCGAAGAAAGCGGAATTTTCTATTCGCGTCATCCCGTTTTGTTCATAATTTCAAACTAAACATGTAAAGGAAGGAGGAGAAAGTTTGGTTTAGACAATGCGATACATGATCGTCTTTCATATGCCCGAAGGCACCTGGATTTCGAAAGAAATCGTCCGGCGAATTGTTTCCTGGAAACGTCGCTGGCAAGCTGAAGGCATCTGGCAGATGGGCAGTCCGCTGAAGCCGCCCGGTATGACCCAGACCATTCTCCGCATACCTGAGGGCCAGATCAAGGTTGAAGATGGCCCTCTGAACGATTCCTCCCTTATTTTCTACGCTTTTGAAATTCTCGACTGTGAGACCATGGAAAAAGCCGTAAGTGTCGCTCAGGCGCATCCTGGGCTGGAATTCGAAGGCGCGGTGATTGAGCTCAGAGAGATCTGGGAAAGCATCGACCCGGACTTCATGGGCGATGAGTATGACAGCGTGTCGCCTGACTATCATCTGAACCCGAAACGAGACGGCGATGAAGATCAGGCGGATTAGCCTTTCGGTTTGATCCTTCGCCACCAGATTGTGGGTTCGCTGCCTGCGACCATGTGGATACTGTTCTGTTAAGTAAGAGTCCTATATCCATTATAAGTGTAAGGATATAGGAGGCGCATATGCCAAATCTTACTGTTGATCCGCTCGCCATTGTTGCTCTTGTCGGCTTTGTCGCTGTTCTTGGCGTCTCCATTGGGCTGCCGATTGCATTCTGGCGATTGTCCCGGAAAAAGTCCTGATCCTCTGATGGTTTTCCCGGGTGACAGATCGAGCGACCGCAACTAGTTTTACGGGATGAAAAAACTCGTCTTTTCGATTTGCCTGATGACCTCACCCGTCATTGTGACGGCCTGTTCAACGCTTAATGTCGATCCGTGCTCGGCGCAGGGTATTGAAATGCGCCTGGACCGAGCACTCAAAGATTTTGGTCGCGCGAACCGCGGCGATATCAATGACATTCGGGGAGCCGCTGAGTTTCTCGATGGCGAAACCACAACCGGCGCCATGAAGCTGGCCTTCGCGGCGCAGTCATTGCGTCGTCTTCTCACGAGTTTCGAAGATGATGTGGTCCCAGAAATTCAGGACATCGCGCTGCAGTGTGACGCGGCACAACCGATCATGGACATCTTCGTCGACTTCCTGCGTGATGAGGGAGTAAATCGACGCGTGCTGCAATGGGTTGAAAATTTCAGTACGAGTTTTGACAGCTGAGGGATGCATCGCGCAGTTGACGTTTAAACTGTCTGGGCGCATGGGCCGAATATGAATCCTGTTGTGAAATTTCTGAACCGCCTGGACGCCTCTGCCTGGCGCGCGGTGATTATCAGCTGTGTGCTGCTCGCGAGTGTCGCGGCTGTGTTTGTGCTGGGACGGATGTTCCTGTTCACTGGTGAGAGCGACGGAGCGCTTGGTGGCATTCAGGCTCTTCTGAATGATGTGCGAACATCGCCGTTTGGCCTGTTGATCGTGATTGGCATTTACTGTGGAGCTGCGTTTCTGGGGGCCCCGCAGTTTGGTCTCATTGGTGCAACTGTACTGGCATTCGGTCCGACTTTGGGTTTTGGCTACGCCTGGATTGCAACGCTGGCATCCTCAAGCATGGCGTTCTGGCTGGGGCGTGTGTTCGGGTTTTCGATGGTCCGCAAATATGGCGGCGACTCGGTTTTGCGACTGTCCCGGTTCATGGGGAAGAATGACTTTCTGGCGAGTGCAATCGTCCGGAATGTGCCTACAGCGCCGGCGATTGTTGTGAATATGGCGTTTGGTGCGAGCGAAGCGCGCTTTCTCCGTTTCCTGTCAGGAACGGCAATCGGGATTGTTCCCAAGACGCTTCTGATTGCCCTGTTCGGGCAAGCGGTCGCGCAAAGCATGACGGGCAATCCGTTGTTTGCGGGCATCGCATTGGTGGTTATGGGGCTGATCTGGATACCTCTGATGTTGCTGGCGCGCTCTAATCTCATTCGCGAAAAACTGGGTCGGGAAGCGACGCGGAAAATGATCGCAGAGAGTGAAGCGGCTGAGCCAGAAGCCGAGAAATAATTACAGCAAAATTTGCCTCGAACCTTGGCATTTTTCTTGACTTGCTGGCGAAAACGCGGCGATAAGCGGCGTATGCAACAAGATCTTGCTCTTCTTAGTCTTCTGAGCCTGGGGCTTAACAGCCCCTGTCCGCGTCTGTTTTAGGGCTCGTCTGAGGGTCCGCGCGGTCAGGGGGTGAAATTCCCACACAGAAACTAGCGTGAGACCCAGAAGATGACTGACCAACCACATATCCGAATTTTTGATACCACCATGCGCGACGGAGAGCAGTCTCCCGGCGCGAGCATGACCCTGCGCGAAAAGCTCGAACTGGCTGAATTGCTGAGCGAGATGAAAGTCGACGTGATTGAAGCCGGTTTCCCGGCAGCGTCGGGCGGCGACTTTGACTGCGTGCGCCAGATTGCAGAACAGACCCAGAGCGAGACGATTGTTTGTGGTCTTGCGCGTTCAACACCGGGCGACATCGATCGATGCGGTGAAGCTGTGCGTTTTGCTGCCAATCCTCGTATTCACACCTTCATTGCCACCAGTGCGCTTCACATGGAGCACAAGCTGAAAATGGGTGAGAACGCTGTTCTGGAAGCCATTGGCCGTTCTGTGACTCAGGCGCGCAATCTGGTGCCGGATGTGGAATGGAGCGCAGAAGACGCAACCCGTAGCGATTTCGAGTTTTTGTGCCGTGCTGTTGATGCAGCGATTGCTGCCGGTGCGACGACGATCAATCTTCCAGACACGGTTGGATACGCGCATCCTGAAGAATACGGCCAGCTGTTCAAGCGCATTCGCGAAACAGTGCCAGATGCAGACAAAGTCATCTGGTCGGCGCACTGTCATAACGATCTGGGCCTGGCGGTCGCGAATTCGCTGGCCGCGGTTCAGAACGGGGCAGGGCAAGTCGAATGTGCGGTCAATGGCCTGGGCGAGCGCGCTGGTAATGCGGCGCTGGAAGAAATCGTCATGGCTCTGAAGGTCCGCAATGACACGCTTCAGGCGGTCAGCGGAGTGGACAGCACACGGTTGTCGCGCGTGTCGAAAATGGTCAGCCAGATCACAGGCTTTCCGGTTCAGTACAACAAGGCGATTGTCGGCAAGAATGCGTTTGCGCATGAAAGCGGCATTCACCAGGACGGCATGCTGAAAAATGCACAGACCTATGAGATCATGAACCCTGAAGATGTCGGCGTGTCCAAAACGTCTCTGGTCATGGGAAAACACTCTGGTCGTGCAGCGTTTCGGGACAAACTGGCGACGCTCGGATATTCCTTGCCGGATGATGCGATGAACGACGCGTTCAAACGCTTCAAAGACCTTGCGGATCGCAAGAAGCATGTCTTTGACGATGACATCATGGCACTGGTGGATGAACAGCTGGCAGCTGAAGGTGAGCGCATCGTTTTCAATCGTCTGCGTGTTGTTGCCGGGTCTGAAGGCCCTCAAACTGCCGAGATCGATCTGGTCGTTGATGGTGAAACCAAATGGACGACGGCACGCGGTAACGGACCCGTTGATGCAGTCTTCAATGCGATCCGCGAGATCGTGCCACACAATGCTGTTCTCGAGCTCTATCAGGTGAGCGCCGTCACAGAAGGCACAGATGCGCAAGCCGAGGTGAGTGTGCGTCTTTCTGAGGATGGATTTGTCTCGACCGGTCGCTCGTTTGATCCGGATACGTTGTGTGCGAGCGCCAAGGCCTATCTGCATGCGCTTAACAAACTCGAGATCCGTCGTCAGAAGAGACTCGTCGCCTGAAGCCGATTATCCGCCTGATTGTCGGGGTTTACGAATTCGACAGTCAGGCGGTACGAACCGTTCCGTCTGTCAACATTTATTGCAGTTTCACCCCCTTGCTTTACAAATTGTAAACCGGCACAAGCAATGAAGTGGGGGGAGAGTAAAGTTGAGTACAGGGCCCCCAACTCCCTGTAGAATGCGGCGGTTAAATTATGCTTGGAAGTCTCCTTGGCCTTCTGTCGACGGATATGGCCATCGACCTCGGAACAGCTAACACCTTGGTTTATATCAAAAACCAGGGCGTAGTTATTGATGAACCTTCAGTGGTTGCCTACCGGAAAGAGGGAAACAAGAAAATCCCTTATGCCGTGGGCGAACAAGCCAAGCTGATGCTGGGCAAAACCCCGATCGCCATGGAAGCGATTCGTCCGATGAAGGACGGGGTGATTGCTGACTTCGAAGTCGCGGAAGAAATGATCAAAGCCTTCATCCGGAAGGTTCACAATCGCCGCGCATTTGTTTCTCCACTGATTATTATTTGTGTTCCAACGGGTGCGACACCTGTTGAGCGCCGTGCGATTCATCAGTCCGCGCTTCAGGCGGGTGCCCGTCATGTCGAAATGATTGAAGAGCCCATGGCGGCAGCGATCGGTGCTGGTCTGCCAATTGATGAGCCATCAGGTTCGATGGTTGTCGATATCGGTGGCGGTACGACTGAGGTCGCTGTGCTGTCTCTCGGTGGTATTGTGTACTCTCGCTCTGTTCGGGTGGGTGGTGACAAGATGGATGAAGCCATCGTCAACTTCCTTCGCCGCCATGAGAACATGCTGATCGGCGAAATGTCTGCCGAGCGCATCAAGAAGGAAATCGGTACAGCCAAAGCACCTGACGATTCCATGGGCATGTCCATCGAGATCAAAGGTCGCGACCTGATGAACGGCGTTCCGAAGGAAGCCGAGATTACAGAAGCCATGGTGGCGGACGCTCTGAGCGAGCCAGTCCAGGCCATCATTGATGCTGTGAAAACGGCTCTTGAAGCCATGCCGCCCGAGCTTGCCGCGGATATCGTGGACAAGGGCATCGTGCTGACCGGTGGTGGTGCACTTCTGCGGAATCTGGATGTCGTTATCCGTGAACGCACTCAACTGCCTGTGACCATTGCCGATGATCCGCTGAAATGCGTCGTGCTCGGTTCTGGCAAAGTGCTTGAGAATTATTCATCCATGAAAGGCGTCCTGTCTCCGGACGTCTGATCGCCAGCCTCTCGTTCAGAAGGAAATTAACGCATGGCAGCGCTGGGTCGGGACCGCAAGGCAGGACGCCGTCAGGTCATTCGAACCATTGTTGTCGTCGCGATGGTGATCGCGCTGGCGTTTGTCCTGTTTCAGACGTCTCCGTTGATACGGCAATCGACGTCATCTTTGCGTGCGGGCATGGATGACATTGTCGTTCAGGCGGCACCCACGGAACAGTCTCTGAAGATTCCATTCGTGACCAGCGATGAAGAGCTGCTGCGCCGGATAGATGAACTGGAAACGCAAAACCGTCAGCTGGCGATCTGGCGCGATACGGCGACGTCGATGGTGGAGCGCCTTCAGCGATATGAAGAATTGCTGAACCTTGTTGGCGAACCCATTCCGAATGGCGTGTCCGCACGGGTTGTCACCGAAACAGGTGGACCGTTTGCTGAGACGCGCCTCGCGAATGCCGGTGCATTGCAGGGCGTGGAAATTGGTTTCGTCGCAGTGAATACTCAGGGCGTGATTGGCCGGGTGTTCCAGGTTGGACAGCGGTCATCACGTATTCTTCTCGTCACAGATTTCAATTCGCGTGTTCCTATAATGGGAGAGATTTCCGGCGTCCGGGCGATTCTGGCAGGTGGCCGTGGAACGGATATTGCGCAGCTGGTCGACAATCCGGAGACCGATGACTTCATTGCCGGTGAAAATCTGGTGACTTCAGGTGAGGGCAATGCCTTTCCACGTGGCCTGAGGGTGGGGCGCGCAGTTCGCTCGAATGATGAATGGGTGGCACGCCTGTCCATGGGTGAAGCGCCGCTGGACTTTGTAAGACTGATGCCGACAGGACATATTCCCACCCCTGAAGAGGAGCCGGTGCCGGTAACTGAGCCCGAGGCAGAAGCGCCGGAGGCCGCTGCCACACCAGCGCCACAAGCATCCGCCACAAATGCTGAACCTGTTACCCAGGAGGCGCTTCAGTGAGCAGTTACGGACGAGAATCGGTTTGGCAGAAAACCGGCCTGACGTTCCGGCTTCTTATTGGGTGTTTCATCGTGATCGGCATGGCATATCTTTATGTCGTCTGGATCGCGAAGACACCCATGAGCACGTATTGGCCGCAGGCCGGGCTGTGGGCAGCGGTTGGCTGGGGTGCAAGTCGGTTGCACATCCGCCCTGTGGTCGTTCTGTTTTTGCTGGGCGTAATGATCGACCTGCTGGTTGGTGCGCCGGTAGGCTGTTGGGCTTCTGTGTTGCTGGCTGCATTTCTGGTGTCCTCACTGTTTCGGAAGCGTGCACAAACCGATCGTTCGGGTATGATCAGATTTTTCGGAGACGTCGCATCTTTCGTGGTCGCCTTCATTTTCGCCCGCTGGCTAATCGGCGCTTATCTTGATGGCGTTGATACGCGGGAAATCGCTGGAAGTTTTCTGACCGCGGGTCTTTTATTTTTTCCGTTTCGGGCACTCTTCAGACTGTCCGATGACAATAGGGTGGACGCATGAGCCGCAAGCTTTCGAACCGCAAGCCCGTAAACCGTGAACTGGATACAACGCGTCGGCTATTAATCGCAGGCGGTGTTGGCTCTCTAGCGATTGGTGGCCTGACAGCGCGGCTGGTCAATCTGCAGCTCTATAACCAGGAAGAATTCATCAAAAAGGCGGAGGATAACCGGATCAGTTTGATCCCGGCGATTCCGCAGCGTGGTCTGATTTATGACCGGTTTGGTGAACAGTTGGCGACACACAGGACGTCGTGGAATGTCTATGCGGCGCGCGAGGACCTGCCTGATCTGGATGAGGCGCTGGCGCGCATTGGCGATGTCGTTGAGCTGACTGAAGAGCGTCGCGAACGGTTGAAGCGCTCATTCCGGCAAGAGCAGTCATTCGTGCCGGTCTCAATTCTCACTGACCTGACCTATGAGCAATTTGCGCAATTAAGTGTGCTGCGAACACAGCTTCCTGGTGTGACAATTGAATCATCGCAGGCCCGGTCTTATCCGCGTGGCCGGGACTTTGCGCATATTGTTGGTTATGTTGCGCGTGCCAATCAGAAAGAGATTGATACGGCGCTCGAAGGCCTTGATCGCAGCAATATCGCGCAAAGGAACCAGCGTGACCGCATCATGGCCGTTCTCAAGCATCCGAACATGCGGGTGGGACGCCTTGGCATGGAGAAGGAGCTTGACGACTGGCTGGCAGGAACGCCGGGCTATCACAAGTATGTCCGCAATGCTCAGGGCCGGATCAAGGAACGCCTGAACGATGATGAGCATGCGCCGCAATCTGGTAAGGATGTGCATCTGACGCTGGATGCAGGCCTGCAACGTGAGGCGATCCGCATCTTTGGTGAGGAAACGGGTGCTGCGGTTGTGATGGATGTGCAGTCAGGCGATATCCTCGCGCTGGCCTCCAACCCGACTTATGATCCGAATGACTTCGTAAACGGTATCTCGACAGCTGATTATAGCGCGCTGCGCGATGATGAGCGGGCGCCTCTCTATCACAAAGCCTATGACGGGACGTATCCGCCGGGGTCGACCTTCAAAATGGTTACGGGTTCTGCGGGTCTGCGCGCGGGCGTGATTACGCCGAATGAAACGGTGTTCTGTGGTGGTCACTATGCCTTCGGCAATCGCCGGTTCCACTGTTGGAAACGTGGCGGTCACGGGCGGCTCAATCTGCACGAAGCGATCAAGCATTCCTGCGACGTGTATTTTTATGAGGTCGCGCGTCGACTTGGTCCGGAACGTATTGCTGATGAAGCGAAGGCTTTCGGGCTCGGTGAACGCTATGAACTGGGTATGACGGGCGGTGCGTCAGGTATCGTGCCGACCGATTCGTGGAAACGCGGCCGATATAACGAACCCTGGTATGACGGCGAAACGATCAATTATGGCATCGGGCAAGGCTATCTGACGGTCTCACCACTTCAGTTGGCGGTGATGTCAGCGCGGATCGCGATCGGGAATGGTGATCAGCTCATGCCGAACATGGTTGGGCTTGGACCTGATCTGCCGGCCAGCGAACGATTTGGCAGCATGCCGCCAAAAGACATTCTCGACCAGTTGCGGGCAGGTATGTACGGCGTGACCTCAGAACCTGGCGGGACGGCGCCTCTGGCCGGTGATATCAATTTTCAGGGTATCCGCATGTCTGGCAAGACCGGAACCGCGCAAGTCCGGATCATTTCCGCAGCCGAGCGCGCACGCGGAGTGATTTCGAACGAAGATCTACCGCGCCATCTACGAGACCACGGTTTGTGGGTCGGTTTCGCGCCTTATGACAATCCGAAATACGCGATTGCGGTTGTCGTAGAGCACTCGACGCGCGGGTCAGGCAAAGCCTATCCGATTGCGCGGGACATCATGCATGCAGCCTTTGTTCGAGATTCCGGACGATCGCCACAATATCAGATGGCTTCACGTGACAAAGACAGCGAGTCGATCTGATGGCCTATTATCAGCCGATCGATGACAATCTGTTGAGCCGGATCTTCCGGCTTCCCTGGATCATGATCCTCGTCATTATCGGATTGGGCGTATTCGGTGTGGCGGTCTTGTATTCGGCCACGATCACCAATCCAACTGAGGCGAACCTGCCGGGTGTTCATGCTGTGCGGGTGGGAATCGCGGTGGTGTTTCTGTTCGTCCTGGCCATGATTCCCCTCAATCTTTGGTCGGCGGTGGCTTATGGCGCGTATTTTGCGGCCTTGCTGATGCTGCTCGGTGTCGAGTTTTACGGCGCTATGGGCGGGGGCGCACAGCGTTGGCTTGAGTTTGGTGGACGCCGCGTGCAGCCGTCTGAATTCATGAAGCTGGCGCTTTTGCTGGCACTGGCGCGGTTTTATCATCAGCAACTGGTGAATGGGCCCGCAAAATTCTATCATCATCTGATCGCGCTGGTGATGATTGGCGCGCCTGTAGCGCTCGTGTTCAAACAACCAGATCTCGGAACGGCGTTGATGCTCGCGGCAACGGGATTCGCGGTCATGTTCTTCGCCGGATTGCGCTATTGGATGATCATTCTGACCGTTGCCGTCGGCATATGTTCAGCGCCTCTGGCCTATTTTTATGTGCTGAAAGACTATCAGCGCGAGCGGGTTCTGACAGCGATCGACCCGAGTAGGGACCCGCTGGGCGCGGGCTATCAGATCCAGCAAGCGGAAATCGCCATTGGCTCAGGCGGCGCTGAAGGGCGCGGCTATATGAAAGGCACGCAAAGCCAGCTCGATTATATTCCCGAGCAACACACAGACTTCATTTTCACGGTCATCGCAGAAGAGTTTGGATTTGTCGGCTCCGTTGGCTTACTTGCTGCCTGGTGTCTGGTTCTGGGAATTGGCCTTGCGATCGCTGGGCGTTGTCGATCCTATTTCGGCTATCTGGCAGCCAGTGGTGCAGTCGTGACCATTGCGTTTTATGTGATCGTCAACATCGGCATGGTGAGTGGATTATTGCCCGTTGTCGGGGTTCCTCTACCATTCATTTCCTATGGCGGAACGGCGATGATGACGGTGATGGCTGCTCTGGCTGTCATATGTGCGGTCAATCTGGATAGAGACCGCCATCTGTCACTGACAGGCCTGTTTTAAGGTATGGTCAGACGACTGCGACCAATTGACCTTTCCTGACTTCGCTGCAAGGTATTCAACAAATGGCTGGGACGAGGCTCCCGCCGGCTGGGTATTATCGGAGATAAAATATGGCAGGTCCTGTCGTCGCGGGTAAGTCAGACCATTGGGGGTCACGTTTCGGCTTCATTATGGCGGCTGTTGGGTCATCCGTCGGACTGGGGAACCTCTGGCGGTTTCCCTATATTGCCGGTGAGATGGGCGGGTCAGCCTTCATCCTGATCTACATTCTGTGTATTTTGATTTTTGGTTTTCCGGTTCTGATGGCGGAATATGCGCTCGGTCGATATGGCCAGCGCTCTTCAATTGCGTCCATCCGAAAGATTGTTACGGAAAACAATAAGCCAATTGCCTGGGTGGGCATGGGATGGCTTGGTGCTATCGCCTCTCTTTTGCTGTTTTCGTTTTACATCGTGATTTCTGCCTGGGTGTTCGACTTTATTCCGCAGGCTTTCCTGGGTGAGTTCGGCGGCTTCACAGCGGAACAATCAGGCGCGAATTTCAGCGAAACGACATCCAACAAGCTAGAAATCTTCATTTATATGGCGGCTTTCCTTGGGCTGAATGTCTTTATCGTGGCGCGTGGCGTACGCGGCGGCATTGAGAAGGCAGCAGAGATTCTTATGCCTGCCTTCTTCATTATGCTGCTTGGGCTCGTCGCATTTGCTGTTTTCACCGGTGATGCCGCCCGTACAGTGTCATTTCTTCTGACGCCAGATTTTTCCAAAGTCAGCTTTGATACCGTTATGGCAGCGGTGGGACAGGCCTTCTTCTCACTGAGTGTGGGTAGCTGTGTGATGTTCACCTACGGCGCCTATTTGACGCGTGACACGAATATCCCAAAAAACGCGACACTGGTCGCGAGTGCGGATACGTTCGTTGCATTGATTGCAGGCTTTGCGATCTTCCCGATTGTGTTTGCTTTTGCACTCGATCCAGCAGAAGGCCCGGGCCTGTTCTTCGTGACCATGCCGGTCGCCTTCGGCCAATTGCCGGGATTTGTCGGCGGCGCGTTCTTTACGCTGGCACTTTTCGCAGCCTTTACTTCATCGATTTCGCTTCTGGAGACGGGTGTGTCCTGGCTTGAAGACCAGAAGTCTATCGGTCGCGTCAAAGGCGCGCTGGCCCTTGGCGTGATCATGCTGATCATGGGTACCGGCTATATTTTCATGCCGGATATGATTGATCTGGCGAGCTTCCTGTCCGGTGACTTGATGCTTCCTCTCGGCGGCGTGCTGATCGGCATCTTCGCGGGTTGGGTTGTGCCAAGGTCCATTCTGGCGTCGGAGCTCGGCGAAGGGCCTCTGCTGAACGTAGCATTGGTTCTGCTAAGGTTTGTTGTGCCGATCGCCATCTCGATCATTCTGGTGCTGGGCATCTACGGAAAAGTGACGGGCTAACGGTGCTAACACCATGCAAAAAAAGGGAGGCTCATGCCTCCCTTTTTCTTTTGAAATTATCGAGTGCGTCAGTTGAGAGCTTGCGCAAAAGCGTCGGTGGCGTTGATCAGCGCGTTCACAATACCAGGCTCCAGGCTTGAGTGACCGGCATCCGGGATGATCTCCAGACGGGACTTCGGCCACGCCTTATGGAGCGCCCATGCCGATGAGAGCGGGGTAACAACGTCATAGCGCCCGTGAACAATAACGCCGGGAATGTTTTTCAACTTGTCCGCCTGTGACAGCAGCCAGCCGTCTTCCGGGAAAAAGCCGCCATTGTAGAAGTAATGGCACTCAATGCGCGCAAACGCATCGACGAAGCTGTTGTCTTCGAATCGTGGAGGACGGACAGCAGGACCACGAATCGACAGGGTTTCGCCTTCCCAGCACGCCCATGAGCGTGCGGCATCGAGACGCGCGTCCTGATCGTCTGACATCAGCCTGCGGTGAAAGGCAGACAAAAGATCATGGCGTTCTGATACTGGAATTGGCGCGACATATCGGTCGTACGCATCCGGGAAAAGGCGGCTGGCGCCTTCCTGGTAAAACCAGCTAATCTCTGACTTCGTGAGCAGAAAAATGCCTCTCAGAAGGAGACCAGAAACACGCTCGGGATGTGTGACCGCATAGGCGAGGGCAAGTGTGGACCCCCACGAGCCGCCGAACACCAGCCACTTCTCGATTCCAAGCATTTCCCGAAGTTTTTCAATGTCTTCGATAAGGTCCCAGGTCGTGTTGTCGACCAGAGACGAGTAGGGCGTTGAGCGTCCGCAGCCACGTTGGTCGAACAGGACTGTCCGGAATACGCGTGGATCAAAAAAGCGGCGCATCTCGGGGCTCGCGCCTCCGCCCGGTCCGCCATGCAGACCAAGCACAGGAATGCCGCGGTCAGGTCCGGCCTCTTCCCAATACAGTTCATGTAAATCAGAAACCTTCAGGCGGCCGACGCGTTTAGGTTCTGTATGAGGATATAACTTCCGACGGGAAACAGGTTTTGTATTCATGCCTGCTTCACCTATAGGAGGTCATAATAGAGATAAAGACTAGACGTTTGCATCTGATACTGCTTACGTTAAAAAAAATGGGTGACAAGAAAGTTTTGGGCGACATGGTCATGCGTTGTTTCAGCTTAGCTGTTGTAGCACTGTTGTGCTCAGGATGCGCAACAATAACAATGAAACCTGCGAGCTTTACCGCTTCATTCTCCGATCCAAAAACTGAACTTTCTCAAATATCTGACGCGTATTGCGATGAAACAGAAGAACGCGGCTGGGTGATTTCGTCTTCGCCTTATGCACTGCTTCAGAAAAGCCTGTTCCCGAATGCGGAGTCTGCCGAAGCAAATGCGCCGCTTTACTTTGAAAAGATCAATGCCGAAGCAGGCCGAATCGATGAGGTAGAGCTTCTTCTTCTGGCAGACCTTCTCGCGGCAGAAACTCTTTTGTCAGACGTGAATGCGACCGCGCGTGATGCGCTCGATGTCCGCGATGATATTTCACGTCGCGATGTTGCAGACTTCGAAGAGGCGCTGGTAGCGGCGCGTAAATCGCAGAAGTCATTCCAGGAAGCTCAAAGCATTCTCAAAGAACGTGGCGCCGCGTCACGGGTTGATATCGCAGATGCCTCTCGTGAGTTTGAGGCGGAGATCGAGACATCCAGGCAACTGGCCGATGCTCTTGTTTCATCCTGGCAGGCTGAAAGCGACGTCACGTCCTGAGCCTGGCGGCGCGCTTAACCCGTTCTGGACGCTGACAGTCCGACAAATGCCAGCCAACCCCATCCAATCAGCAAGCTGACACCGCCAATTGGTGTGATGGCACCAAACCACCGTGGTGCCCCAAGCGCCATGCTATAGAGCGTGCCAGCAAAGATGAGCACGCCGACAGTCATGAAAATGGCCGGAATGAGAAAGCCTGAAAGACCGGATCGCGTTGCAAGACCCATTGCGGTGATCACGATGGCATGTGTGAGCGCGTAGAGTGTGGCCGTATGCCACCATTCGAGCCCCTGTTCGGTGATGCGCCCTTCTAACCCATGTGCGCCAAACGCTCCAAGACCAACAGCGAAGAATCCGAGAAGTGATCCGATTGTCAGTATGGGCATTTTCATCTTCCTGAACTGATTGGTTGTTTGGCACGAGTTGTCTGAAGTCGTGACATAAACACTACTCGACAGGAGGTAATGCCCGGTTTGTGATGGGACAAGGTTGGAAGGTCTGGTCGTGCCCGAATGTTTGTCTTAAGTTCTTCAAAGGTTTAACCGGTGGGACGTTCGAATTGAGTGCCTTTCAGTTAGTTGATGCTGGTGATCACGCGATTCTGAAAGTTGTCGGGGACTGGACCGTCAGCACTGTTGGCGAAATTGATTCTGAAATCCGAAAACTCAAATTGCCCGACAAGCCTGTTGTTCTGAATGTCACCGAGCTTGGCCGAATGGACACGGCGGGCGCGTGGATTATTGAGCGAACGCTGAGTTTTCCGTCTGAACAGAGCGCTGACGGTTTCCGGATCGAGGGCCGCCATGATGAAGCGGAAGCGCTTTTGAACCTGGTGTATGAGCGCCGGGAAGATGGGCCGCCGCACGAACCTCATCGTTTTACCCTGATTGATTTTCTTGCTCGCATCGGCCGCGTGTTCGTCAATTTCCTTGAAGAATCGGCCGACACGTTGAGCTTCATCGGGCGGGTTGTGGCGAGCACTCTGAAATTGCTGACACAGCCGCACAAGATTCGCTGGACCAGCGTTGTTTCCGTTATGGAAGAGGCCGGGCTGGATGCGCTTCCGATTGTCTGTTTCCTCTCGTTTTTTGTCGGGGTCGTAATCGCGTTTATCGGTGCAACCATGCTGCAGCAGACGCTTGGCTCGACTGTTTTCACGGTTGAGCTTGTGGGCTGGGCCATGATGCGTGAGTTCGGCGTGGTCCTGACGGGCATATTGCTGGCCGGTCGGACAAATAGCTCGTTTACAGCGCAGATCGGCTCCATGAAAATGCGACAGGAGGTCGATGCCATGCGTACGCTCGGGCTCGACCCGATCGAAACGCTGGTGACGCCACGCGTTCTGGCCATGCTGATCATGACACCGTTTCTGACCTTTGGCGCAACGCTTTCTGGCCTGCTTGGCGGGCTGATCATCTCCTGGCTGGCGCTTGATATTTCGCCTATTTTGTATGTCGCGCGGCTTCAGGATCTGGTGACCGTTCAGAACTTCTGGGTGGGCATGTCGAAATCGCCCTTCATTGCACTGATCGTGGCGATTGTGGCCTGTCGGCAGGGCCTGTTGGTTGAGGGCAATGTCCAGTCGCTAGGACGAGCAACGACGGCGAGTGTCGTTCACGCCATTTTCCTGATCATCGTCGTCGATGCCGTATTTGCCATGATCTACATGGAGCTGGGTATATGACGGAAGCCATCATCGATGTGAAAGGTCTTCGAACTCAATTCGGCGATCATGTGGTGCACGACAATCTGGACATGACCGTTTATCGCGGTGAGACGATTGGTGTGATTGGCCCGTCAGGATGCGGTAAGTCCGTTCTGTTGTCCGAGATTGTGGGCCTGCTGGAGCCAGCTGCAGGCGAAATCCGTGTGTTCGGGCAGGATCTGGACGCGCTGTCTGCCGGCGACAGGCGACAGATTGAACAACGCTGGGCGGTGATGTTTCAGGACGGTGCGTTATTCTCAAACCTGACGGTGCGGGAAAACGTGATGGCCCCCATGCGGGAGCATACCGACTTCTCCGAGCAGCTGATGAGTGAGCTGGCTGATCTGAAGATCAGAATGGCTGGTCTGACGGTGGCCTCTGCGCCCAAACATCCATCTGATCTGTCGGGAGGGATGCGGAAACGTGCAGCTCTTGCGCGGGCGTTGGCGCTGGACCCTGAGCTGTTGTTTCTGGATGAGCCCACGGCCGGACTGGACCCGATCACGGCAGGAAAGTTCGATGACCTTCTGAAAGAGCTCAGTCGGCTTCTTGGGCTGACGGTGTTTCTGGTGACCCATGACCTGGATACGCTGAAGGCAACGTGCGACCGGATTGCTGTTCTGGGAGACAAGCGGGTCAAGTTCATCGGACCACTGGCTGAGGTGGCACAGGTCGACGACCCGTGGATTCAGGAATATTTTGGTGGCCCCCGGGGCCGGGCGGTGGTGTGACATGGTACGGAACAAGGATCATGGTGCTGAATTGGCTGATGATTTTCGCGCCATTCTATCGACGCAATTACAGCCGATGGCTAAGTTTGTAAGGACTATTCAAGCAAGCAACCGGGAAAGGGGCATGACATATGGAAACGCGCGCTAGTTTTGCTCTGATCGGTGCTTCGCTGATCATTGGCCTGTCTGCGCTGGCAGCCTTTGTAATCTGGCTGGGACAGTTGCAGTTCAATCGCGGCTATGCCGAGTACAATGTGATTTTTGATGGGGCTGTGAACGGCCTCTCTGAAGGCGGTCAGGTGCGCTATCTCGGGATTAGTGTCGGAGAAGTCACTGAGCTATCGATCAGTGAAACCGACAATCAGCAGGTTATCGCTCGTATCCGAATTGAATCGGAAACGCCGATCCGCGATGACTCAAAAGCCCTTCTCAACTTTGCCGGTCTGACAGGTGTAACCTTCATTCAGATCCAGCCGGGTACGCAAGCTTCACCGCTCATGCCAAAACGAACAGGTGACAACCTTCCGACAATTGAGTCTGAGCGCACCCAGCTTGAAGCGATTTTTGAAGGTGGCCAGGATCTGATGACAGATGCGCAGATGACTATCTCGCGGATCAACAGCCTGCTTGATCAGGAGAATGCTGAAGAGGTCAAACAGATCCTGCAGAACATCAATGCGATTACCAGCGCTCTGGCGCAGGATGAAGATTTGCTGGATTCTGTTACTGTGGCGCTTCGCTCTCTGGCAGAGGCTGGTGATGCCGTGGGGCAGGCTGCTGAATCCTTCAATACGGTCGGCACAAATGTTCAGGTCAGCCTGGCTGATCTGACGGCGGAAGCGAAGAATCTGCTTGCGGACGCCCGCCATGCCGTTGGAACCGCTGAGACTGCAATTGTGGAGACGCAGGATGGTCTGGGCAAGACAATCGATTCCATCCAGGTGCCGACCGCTCAGGTGTTTGAGGAAATCAATCGACTGGCCAGCGAGATGCGTCTTTTGATCAGACGGCTTGATGGACTGGCTCGGGAGATTGAACAGAACCCGCAGTCCTTTATTCAAGGGCAGCCCAAGCCATACAGGGAGCCTGTAAAATGAATGCGCGTTTGTGTCTTGTTCTGCCGGTGTTGATGGCAGGCTGTGTCTCTGTGCTGCCTGAGCCTGTTGTGCCAGAGGGCCTGTACCGACTGACGAGTATTTCACGCCAGATGCCCGAAGGCGGCGAGATATTCCTGCCCGGAAGCGTGATGATCAATCCGCCGCAAGGGTCTGATCTGCTGCTCGGCCGCAGCATTGTCTTTGAGGAGCCGAATGGGGCGCTCAAGCTGTTGGCGTCAGCTGAGTGGAGCGATCAGATGGCGCGGCAACTGCAAGGCGCGCTGATTGACCGGTTGATGTTTTCTGCCGCGGAAGACAGCGGGGCAGTGCTGAGTGACCGGTTCGGTGCTGGTGGCGATTACGAGCTTCAGTGGGAAGTCAGAGACATGGTCATCCGCGACACAGAAGCGGTGATCCAACTGCGCGGCACTTTGAGCCGTTTCCAGAATGGTAAGTCGCAGTCATTTAACATTCAGCTGAGGGAGCCCTATGTCGGCATGTCCGACGATGCCGGGGTTCAGGCGCTGATTGACGTTGCGCGCAAGGCGATTGATGAGCTGGCGACAACCGTGCCGGAGCTCATGAACCGCCCGGGCATGTTGCCCGAAGACAGCTGACGCCTACTGATTATCGTCTTCGAGCGCTGAATAAGCGACATCAAGCACCAGATAAGCCGCAAGCCGGGGTGATGCCCCAGTCCGGCTTTTTTCGGCTTCCGTAAGAGACCTCATGGCGTCGGTCTGTTCGCTTTCGAGGAAACGCATAACTGCGGGACGGAAGCGGTGATCGTCTTCCAGCCTGTAAATGAGCGTCTGAACAGCCGATCCGGAATATTCGCGTACGAGCCGGCGCTGATACTTCTCATTGCGACGAGAGGCAGATGCGATTTTGCGCGTTTCTTTCGGATTGAGGAGCTCGCTCAGCTCAATGCCGACATCCTGAATCTCTGAAATGATATGCCGTGCAGCCTCGTCTCGTTCTTCTGGCTCGGCTTCCATACCTGAAAGCAGGTCACGCCAGGTGACACCCATTTCCTTTTGAGAGGCGCGTTCAAAGGCCAGATCGAAAAGGGATGTATCAAGATCGGCTGCCGCATGCCCGGCGGGCTTTTCTGTTTCGCGTTCAGAACTCGCTTTGGGCGCAGGCTTATATTCAGGCGGCGGTGGCGCGGATTGATCTTCAGAGCCGGTTTTGTCAGTCGCCGGTTTTGGTGTCTCTTCGGATTGGCGTGGACGAAGGCCCAACGGTTCTGATTTCGGTGGTTCTGTCGGCGCAGTCGGTACAGCTGCAGTTGCCGGAGGCTCGGGCTCTGGCTCAGGCGGCTGAGGACGCGAAACAGTCTGTTCCGGAACAGGTGATGGGGCAGGCGATGGCGTCAAGAAGAGCGATGTATCGTCCAGACCGCTCAGAAGTGCCGATGCACGCTCGATCCGCTTGCGCGCGGATTCCAGGCCTGCATCCGCGACAGAGGTCGCTCGTGTAGCGGCCTCATAAAGGCGCTGGGTCAACTCAGCAATACGTTCTTCGGTCTGCTCCGCCTCGGCCCGCGCAGCCTCGCCAGCCAGCTTGGTTGAGGATTCTGCATCCAGACCTGCTTGTCTGAGTTCGCGCATGGCCTCCATGGCTTCTGCCACGGCCTCACGGGACTGCTTCCGGATGAATTCGGTCGCTTCGCGTGTGCCGTCGAGCGCTCCGGAAATGGCAGCGCTGAGCGAGTCGCCGGTTTCAGTCGCAGCGGAGACCGCCATTTCGCTCGCGCGGATGGCGGTGTCGACGGTCTGAGCAGAGGCGTCCAATTGTTTCGAGATTGCCGCAAGAGCTTCCCCCAGGCGTTTGGAGCGCTGCTCCGCGTCAATGGAGAGATCACCCAGCACCGACAGGCGTTCGCCCAGATGGCGTCCGGCATCGTCCAGAGCCTTGAGGCGTTCGTCGACGGCGAGGTCGGCTTTGGCGACCTCCTGTTGTGCGAGCCGCGCGGCTTCGGCCATGGTGCGGGCTTGCCGAGGAATAGCGTCGGAAATGGCTGCGGTCTGAGCCTCTACTGAACTGGTCAGTTCAGCGAGGGCCTGGCGTTCATCGCTCAGCTTGGTGACCATGTCGGCAATATGCGTCCGGTTTTCAGCAATGAACTTCGAAAGAGATTCGCGTTCCTCAGTCAGGCTGATCTTCAGTTCGGAGAGAGACGCATGCGTGCCTTCAACCAGTTCGTCCATGCGTCCGGTTTCTTCCTGTACGCGCGTTGCCAGCGTATCAATGCGGCCAGCCGCGAGGTCTGCGGGCATGAGGAGCATTTGAGACGCGCGCAGAACGAGTGCATTTGACCGGGCGGTCTGCAGAGACTGTCGTGCGAGAAAACCTGCCATGACCATGGCAATGGCGGGTCCGGCAAGAAGGACGACCGCCGCGACAAACCAGACAGGGTTAAGGGAGGCGAGTGCATCTCCGCCGAAATAGGCGAAGGCAGCCAGACCCGCACCAAGATAGAGAACGACGGCGCCGACGATACCGGCAATAACGAGCCCGTTCCCAGACCCTTTTATGGTCTGGAGTTCGGCATGCGTATCCTTAAGGGATCGCATATACATTTCATCACGCGACTGAGACATAACCGGCTAATCATGCATCAATTCAGATCAAGGTGCGACAGCCCATCTCAGTTAAACGTATAATTTTCAGTAGAAATCAGTGAGTATGCTCAAAAAAGCACGGTCTCACGAATGAAACAGCGTTGCTTCGCAGCCTGTAGAGGACTTGAGAGGCTCAATCTGAGAGGTGAGTTTGACCGGAGCACGCATGTCCTGAGAGAAATATTGAATGCCAGCTGGCGCTTCAGGTTTCTCTCTGTCGTTTTCCTGATAGTCGACACCGATCCAGCTCAGAAGCGTTGCCAGCAGGATATCGCGAATGAAGATCAGCCCCTCGATCATCTCAATCTCCAAAATCATTGAGTGCCTGAAATATCCACGAAAACGTGAATTTCAGCAAGTCTCAGCTGACGATTATTTGATGAAACCCTGTTAATGAATTCCCGCTAGCCTTGAGCGTAGTATCCGAAGGTGCAGACGGGAAACTTCATTATGTCCGAGTGGATCAATCGACAGGCGCTTCTTGCGAATACCGGTGGAGACCGTGAGCTGGCGGCTGAAGTGCTCGAAATCTTCCGCACTCAGGTTGAGACTTGGGGGAGAATGCTCGACCCGAAGGACGAGCCCGCGCGTTGGGCTGATGCGGCGCACACACTGAAAGGTGCTGCATTGGGCATTGGAGCATCACGTCTTGCAGAAGTCTGCAAAATTGCAGAAACGACCGGTCGGAGTGACCCTCCGCCATCCCTGACAATGGCTGCGGTTCGGATTAATGATATCCGCGACTGCCTGTTGCCGACCATGGATGAGGCCGGGCAGCTCCAGCATGAATTCGCTCAGTTTTCAGAGTTTCGAGCGTCGTAGCTGCCGAACTCATAGGCGATGCATTTCTCGATGAGCAGGCGCCAGACGGGTTCAGCAATATCTGGTGACAGCCCTTCTGTCTCGCAGGTTTTCAGGACCTTCGAAACAACGTCTTCGATCCTGTCTGAATCATAGACAGCCGCTCTGTCGGGCTTGATTCGAGCGGCCGCATCCATGAAGGATTGACGCTCAGCCAGAATATGGACGAGCACGCGGTCGATACGGTCGATCTCGTACCGCACATCCTGCATAGTCTGTGCGGTTTCAGAGGTGTGGCGTCGTTCGTCTGAAGTGTAATGCGTCACTGAAAAAGCCTGAACTTTCTGGAAAACCAGACGTGTACCTAAGCCCGATCTGGCAGATGTCCAGCGTCTCAGGCGCTTCGGCGGGTCTTTTTCTCAGCAAGGAGCAGATCAGTCGGCGCAGGCTTGTCCACGAAGTGTTCCTGAAGGTTGTCCTCATGAGAGAAACTGCCCATAGGAAGTGGCCTTCCAAGTAGGAATCCCTGAACTTCATCGCAGCCTTCTGAACGCAGAATTGACAGCTGCGTTTCGTTCTCGACGCCTTCGGCAAGGATCGGGATCGACAGGGATTGTCCGATGGAGAGTACAGAGCGCACCAGCGCCTTGGACTCTCTGCTGGATTCAATTTCAGACATGAAAAAGCGGTCGAGCTTGATCTTGTCGAATGGGAAGGATCTCAGGATTTCCAGCGATGAGTAGCCTGTTCCGAAGTCGTCCAGAGCAACCTTTACCCCGAGCGACTTGATCTGTCGAAGGACGTGGAGAGACCGGTCTCTGTCTTCCAGAATGGCGGTTTCCGTGAGTTCGATTTCCAGTCGATGCGGCGACAGACCTGAATCCAGGAGCGTCTGGTGAATGATGGCGGGCAGGTCAATCTGCGTGAGTTGAAGCGGTGACACGTTGACAGCAACCTTGCGGTCGTTTGGCCAACTGGCGGCATCGCGGCAGGCGCGACGCAACACCCATTCGCCCAGTTTGATAATCAGGCCACTTTGCTCGGCGATCGGAATGAAAACGGCAGGAGATATCGGTCCACGACCTGGCATGTTCCAGCGAAGCAGGGCTTCCATGCCGCTGATTTTGCCGGTCTGGGTAGAGGCCTGCAATTGATAATGAAGCTCGAGTGTGTCGTCAGCGATCGCTTGCGACAGCGCGGTGCTGATTTCCCGTCGCTGACGCACCTCCTCATCCATACTGGCCTGAAACCGGATGGTCTGATTGAGCGGATGTAGCTTAGAGCGATACATGGCCAGATCGGCATTGCTGCGCAGTGTATCTGACGTTTCACCATCTTCAGGATACACGGCATAGCCGAGGCTGCCGCCAACTGAGAGGAAGGTGTCTTCGTGTGGAATTCGAAGGGCCAGTGCACGCTCAAGTCGGTGGAGGAATGCTTCGAGGTCCTCATCGTCATCGAAAACCTTACTGGCTGCGAACTCGTCGCCGCCCATCCGGCAGATCATTTCATCTGGTTCCTGATCTGTGGTGATAGCTTCAGCAACAGCAACCAGAACACGGTCGCCCGCTTCGTGGCCGTAAGTATCATTCACTTCCTTGAAGCGGTTCAAATCAATACCGATGACGGCCAGCCTGGAGTTGGCTTTTTTGGCCTGCTCGAACTTTTTCTGAAGATCTTCATTGAAGGCATTTCGATTTGGCAGCTGGGTAAGCGTGTCCGTCATGGCCATTCTGAGAAGGCTCTTATAGCCTTTCTTCTGACTCTCGAAGTCGAGGAAGAAACAAATCACGCCGGTTGTGATGACCAGAAAGCCTGCGAGCGCTGTGGCGATGGACAAACCAATAAACGTCGACCGGTCCATGGGTGTCGCGCTCAGGGAAAGCGGTGTCACATCAAGCGCCGTCATACCAGTGAAATGAAGACTGACAACGCCTAGCGCGAAGAGCACAATGGTTGGAACGCTGACGCCAGCAACCACGCCTTTCGAGAAGGTATAGTTGGCTGCAATTGTAAAGCCGCAGGCGAACACAATGGAGAGGGCAATATAATACGGATCCCATTGGGTGATGCCATCAATGCGGTAAGCAACCATACCGCCATAGTGCAGACCAACAACACAGAGCCCGATAAGCATTCCACCCAAGATGCGTGCGAAGTGTCCGCGACGCAGCATACAGATGCTGATTGAGGTGAAAAACCCGAAGACGGGCAGGATGAGGGAGAGCATTGTGATGACGGGATCGATTACCACTGGTACGCGGACCTGATAGGCCAGCATGGCCACAAAGTGCGTACACCAGACCGTTGCCCCAAGCGCGATTGCGCCGATACCGACCCAGGCCCAGCGTGCTGGGCCTTCGGCAGAAAAAGCGCGTCTTATGAGGAGGTTATGTGTGAATGCACCTGCAAAGCAGATCAATCCCGCGAGCAGGACAAGTCGCAGGTCGTGTTCCAGAGTTATACAGGAAATAATATCGATCATGGTGCCTTCATTCAGCCGAGAGCCAATCAATCTGACGACTGTTTAAGACAATCAGACTTAAGGGCAGGTATGAAGGCGCTTGAAAAACCGACTATTTTGTTAAGGTTTACCCGGCGAAGGCTTTTTCGACAACAAAGTCACCTGGCGACGCGTTTGACCCTTCGACCATTCCTGCAGCCTCGCAGATGGCTTTCGTGTCGTTCAGCATCTCCATCGACCCACAAATCATGACGCGGTCTGTTTCCGGATTGAGCGGTGGGACGCCGAGATCCATGAACAGTTTTCCAGTCGTCATAAGATCTGTGATCCGGCCCTGACGTGCGTAAGATTCGCGGGTGACCGAATTATAGAGACGGAACTGATGGGCATACTCATCACACAGTGGATCGTCTGGCAGGGCAGCAGCAAGTTCCTCGCCATAAGCGAGTTCTGAAACTTCGCGGCAAGTGTGTGTGAGAATGACTTCGTCGAACTTCTGATACGTGTCCGGGTCACGCATGACACTGGCAAACGGTGCAATGCCAGTTCCCGTCGAGAACATGTAGAGGCGTTTCGCGGGTGTCAGCGCATCCATGACGAGTGTACCCGTCGGCTTCTTGCCAAGCAGGACTTTATCGCCCGGCTGGATCTGCTGAAGGCGCGAGGTGAGGGGGCCATCGGGCACCTTGATTGAGAAAAACTCAAGCTCTTCGTCCCAGGCCGGACTGGCGATGGAGTAGGCGCGGAGGAGTGGTTTTCCATCCGGCTTGTGCAAGCCAATCATGACAAACTCGCCCGACCGGAAGCGAAAACTTGGCGGACGAGACAAGCGGAATTTGAACAGACGATCGGTGTAATGCTCCACAGACAGGACGGTTTCTTCTGTAGGGGCGTTCGGGTTCACCTTGACGGTTGGCGTGGCAGATTGCTGTGCGCTCAACGGTTTGTCCTCTTGTCTCAATATCAGGTTCAGCTCTGAGCTGATGTTTGAACTATCGTCGATATGCGATTACGCAATCGGGCATCAAGTCACAGCTCTATTACATGAAGGGTAAGTTTATCTAAACCCAGAGCGTCAAACGCCCATGATTTCTTCTCTCGCCGCTTCGGCTTTGAGCCATTTAATGAAGGTGCGCGACTCGATTGACTGGGTCCGACCACGCGGAAAAACAACGAAATAAGCGAAGTCTATCAGTGTCGAGCCATCCGGAAACGGCGCGACCAGACGGCCTGATGCCAAGTCGGCCGCGGCGATGGCTTTCTTGGCCAACGCCACGCCTCGGCCGGTGGCTGCTGCCTCGATCGTGAGCATGGCCTGATTAAAGCGCGGACCTTTTTTGCCATCGATGTTGTCGACATTTCGAGCCGTCAGCCAGCTGGACCAGTCCGGGCATGACGGGTCACGTTCTGAGCTCTCATCATGAAGGAGGGTGTGATGGACGAGGTCTTCAGGTTTTCTGATCGCATCCATACCTTCCATGAGGCGCGGAGAACATACAGGAAGAACCGTTTCTTCCATGAGCTTTTCTGATTTCAGGCCCTCATAGACACCCCTTCCATAACGGATGGCGAGATCGGTGTCGGCTGTCGTGAAATCCGTCAGACCCATGTCTGCCGAAACCCAGGCTTCAATGTCCGGATGAGCTGAATGAAAACCATCCAATTTCGGCGCGAGCCATTTCGCGGCAAAACTCGGGGCGCAGGAAATCATCACCTTTCCCTTGCGGGCAGGGGCGCGCATGATGCGGCCAGCTTCTGACAGCTTTTCAAAGCCGTCGCGCACATAGGGCAGTGCAGCCTGAGCGGCGTCTGTCAGAAGGACCTGGCGTCCGGTTCGACGAAACAGAGGAACATTGGTATATTCCTCCATCAGTCGGATTTGCTGGCTGATGGCGCCCGGCGTCACATCCAGCTCTTCTGCCGCCTTCGTGAAAGAGAGGTGGCGGGCCGCTGCCTCAAATGCTTTGAGTGCATTGAGTGGCGGTAAACGGTCTTTACTGTCTGCCATTTTCTGCCGGCTCCTGACAGGTTGGAAAATCTAGGCTTCAACATGGGAACGAATTGAAACGCGAAAATGCATATTGTCGATAATTGATTTAGTTATACTAACAAGTCGGCTTAGGACACGCGCCTTGTGACAATTCAAAGAGAAGGCATTTTCCTGTCACACATAAACGTCGTCATCAGAGGTGAATTTGGACCTGTTTCCCGTATTTTTCGGTACTTCCGGCCTGAAGGCAGTTGTCTTCGGAGGTGACGAGAATGCGCGCCGAAAAGTCCGTTTGCTTGCTCGCACCAAAGCTGAAGTCAGCGTCATTGCTGACAGTTTTGTGCCTGAGATGACTGACGAGTTTGAAAATCGTGTCCAGTTTCTCGGTTACGACAAGGCAAATTCAGAACTTTCTGAGGCTGGATTTGCCATCATCGCCGAGGAGGAAGAGGTTCAGGTCCAAAAGGCGCTCAAGCTGGCGCGAGATCATCGCCTGCCAGTCAATGTGGTCGACCGACCAAAGCTTTGTGACTTTACTGTCCCGAGTATTCTGGACCGCGGAAGCGTTGTCGCAGCTGTCGCGACGGGCGGAGCGGCGCCTATTCTGGCACGCGATATTCGTGCGCGTCTTGAAAGCCTGATGCCCGAGCGCCTTGGTGAATTGGCGGATTTTGCGCGGTCCTATCGCGACGCGGTAAAATCCAGATTTTCTGAAGGCGATGACCGCAGGGTGTTTTGGGAAGGGGTTCTTCGCGGACCGGTCGCGGAACTTGTGCTGGCTGGCAAGCTGAGTGACGCTCATTCAGCGATGATGCGAGCGCTTGAGGACGGCAAGACCGAAACCGGCGTGGTTCACATTGTCGGTGCGGGCCCCGGTGACCCTGAACTGCTAACGCTCAAGGCATTTCGAATTCTGCAGGATGCCGACATCGTCTATTATGACAAGCTGGTTGGCGAGGGCATTCTGAATCTGATCCGCCGCGATGCGGATCGCGTGCCAGTTGGCAAGTCAAAAGGAAATCATTCCGTCCCTCAGGAAGACATTCATCGTTTGCTGGTTGGTTCTGCCAAAGAGGGCAAACGCGTTGTTCGTCTCAAAGGCGGTGATCCATTTATCTTCGGGCGAGGCGGCGAGGAGCTTGCCGCCCTGCAGGCCGAGGACGTTGTGGCGCACGTCATACCCGGTATTTCTTCGGCGCTCGGATGTGCGGCGAGTTCGGGTATCCCGCTAACCCATCGTGACCACGCCCAGTCCGTGACATTCGTGACCGGGCACGCGCGTTCCGGAGAAGAACCTGACCTCGACTGGCCAGCTCTGGCTCGTGAGAACCAGACCGTCGTGGTCTATATGGGCGTCGGCACATCAGGCATGATTGCTGAGCGCCTGACCGGAGCCGGACGCGATCCGATGACACCTGTTGCCGTGATTGAAAACGGCACCCGTGAGAATGAGATCCGCGTCTTTGGCCGACTGGGTGACCTTGCGAGCCTTGTTTCTGATAATGGGATTATTGGTCCCGCACTTTTGATTATCGGCGAAGTTGCAGGCCTGACGCCTGAAGCTATCGCTGCGCTGACTGCCCAGATGGAGACCGCAGCATGAGTTCTGTCCGCCCAAAGCTGAAACCTGATACGCCAACCGTTGTGACGGCCTGGGATGTTCGTACTGGCGCGACCGTGTATCGACTGCCTGATGGTGGCTGGTCTGAAGACGTGTCCAAAGCCGCTGTGCTGAGCGGTGATGACGCACAGGATGCTCTGGAAGCTGCCGGAAAAGATGAAGGTCAGATCCTTGATCCTTACGTTATGGAAGTAACACCAGAAGGTGACGTGGCCGGTCGTGAAACCCTTCGCGAAACCATCCGCGCGAATGGCCCGACCATTCATCCTGAATATGCAAAGACCGCTCGTGGAGTTGTCGATGCCTAGCCGTGATATTTCGCGACTGACGCTCTACGGAGACTCGATCTCTGGCAATTGCATGAAGGTCAAATGGACAGCTGACCGGCTTGGCCTTGTATATGATTGGGTAGAGACGGACGTGGTTCGCGGTGATACGCGCACAGAAGACTTCCTTGCCATCAACCCGGTCGGGCAGGTGCCCTTGGCCCGCTGGCCTGACGGTCGCATTCTGCCTCAGTCAAACGCGATCATGCTCTATCTGGCCGAGAGCGAAGGCAGCGATCTCATCCCGTCGGATCCGTTCAAAAAGGCGCAAATGAATAGCTGGCTTTTCTGGGAACAGTATTCCCACGAAACCGCCATCGCTGTCCGCCGGTTTCAGAAACACTATTTGAAGAAATCTGATGACGAGATCGATCCGGCCCTGTTGCCAAAAGGACGTCGGGCGCTGGGCGTCATGGAATTGCAGCTGACTTATACGGACTGGATGGTCGGTGACACGCTAACTTGTGCAGATATCGCATTGCTGGCCTATACAAGACTTGCACACGAAGGCGGTTTCGACCTTGGTGAGTTCCCATCAGTGGAACGTTGGGTCAGCCGGGCAGAAAGTGAGCTTGGCATCCCGCATGCCATGCCGCGAGAAGGAGCCGCCCTGTGAGCAATGTCGAAAACTCGATCAATTATATCGAATTCCCGATGACCGATCCGGAAGCCATTATCGTGTTCTATGAGACGGTGTTTGGCTGGACATTTCAGCGATGGGGTGAGGACTATATCAGCTTCTCCGGCGCGGAGGTCGAGGGTGGTTTCAACAAGCAAAGTGATGTGAATACAGGGCGCTCTGGCGCACTTGTGATTCTCTATTGCAAGGATCTTCAAAAGAAGATCGACCAGATCAAAGCCGCAGGCGGCAAGATCATTGAAGACATCTACGCCTTCCCTGGTGGACGGCGTTTTCACTTCGAAGATCCATCTGGAAATGAACTGGCCGTCTGGTCAGAAAAGGACTGATTTATGTACCGCTATGATGAGTTTGACGCGCAGATTGTGAAGGAACGCGCTGCCCAGTTTCGTGGGCAGGTGGAACGACGCTTATCTGGCGATATTACCGAAGATCAGTTCAAGCCTCTGCGCCTGATGAACGGCGTCTATCTGCAGCTGCATGCTTACATGCTGCGGATTGCTATTCCTTACGGCCAGCTGGATTCCCGCAAGATGCGCAAGCTGGCACACATCGCGCGGACCTATGACAAGAGCTATGGGCATTGGACGACGCGTCAGAATATTCAGTTCAACTGGGTTGGCCTGAAGGATATTCCGGACGTTCTGGATGAGCTGGCTGAAGTTGAGATGCATGCCATCCAGACATCCGGCAACTGCATCCGCAATGTGACATCAGACCAGTTTGCCGGAGCAGCCGCTGACGAGATTGAAGACCCGCGCCCATGGTGTGAGATTATTCGCCAGTGGTCGACCTTCCATCCGGAGTTCTCTTTCCTGCCGCGCAAGTTCAAGTTCGCTGTGACCGGTGCTGACACAGACCGTGCTGCCGTGCGCGTGCATGACATTGGTCTTCACATGCGTCGCAATGATGCTGGAGAAACGGGTTTCGAGGTTATCGTCGGTGGCGGACAAGGCCGGACGCCGCATGTTGGTGTGACGATCAATCCATTCGTGGAAAAAGCAAAACTGCTAGATTATCTCGAAGCCATCATGCGGGTTTATAACCGGTTTGGCCGTCGCGATAACAAGTATAAGGCGCGGATCAAGATTCTGGTGAATGAAACCGGCGCGGAAGAGTTTACACGCCTGGTGGAAGAAGAATTCGCAGCTCAGCAGTCGGCTGAGAAGATCACACTGCCTCAGGCAGAGGTCGATCGGATTGAAGCCTATTTCGAACCACCGGCTTTTGAGGACCTGCCAGAAGTATCAGACAGCTTTGTGAAAGCCTCCGCCGATGATGAAGGTTTTGCGCATTGGGCGAAAACCAATGTGCGGGCTCACAAACAGCCTGGCTATGGCATGGTGACTATTAGCTGTAAGCCGATTGGCAAGCCGCCAGGTGACGTGTCGGATACGCAGATGGAGATTGCTGCGGACCTGGCTGAGCAATATTCATTTGACGATATCCGCATCACGCATGAGCAGAACATGGTTCTGCCGCATGTGAAGCTGGACGACCTCTATGCTGTGTATCAGGCACTCAGCAAGGCCGGTCTCGCGACAGCGAATTATGAGCTGATTTCGGATATCATCTGCTGTCCCGGGCTTGATTACTGCAACCTTGCCAATGCGCGGTCTATCCCGGTTGCGCAGGACTTGCAGAACAAGTTTGCAGACATTGAACGCCAGGAAGATATTGGCGAGCTGAAGATCAAGATTTCCGGCTGTATCAATGCCTGTGGTCACCACCATGTTGGGCATATCGGTATTCTCGGCGTCGACCGAAAGGGCGAAGAATTTTACCAGATCACCTTTGGTGGACGGTCAGATGAACTGGCCAGTATCGGGCAGATTGCCGGGCCGGGCCTTAAACAGGAAGATGTGCCGGATGCGCTCGAACGGGTTATCGAGGCTTATCGGGACCTGAGATCCAAACCATCTGAACGATTTATCGATGTGCTCGACCGACTGGGTCATGAGCCATTCAAGGAGGCGCTCTATGCCGGTAATTAAGAACGGCGAAATCGTTGATACGCCTCAGGGTGAAATTCACACGCTTGGCTCATTTCTGGAAACCGCGCCCAACGACATTGAAGATGCGCGTGCGGTGCGTCTGATGCCGGATGATGACCCGAATGCGCTGGAGCCTTTCCTCGGTGAGATCGAAATCATTGAGATCAGCTTTCCGCGTTATACCGATGGTCGCGGTTATAGTCAGGCGCAGCTTTTGCGGCGTCGGCTGGGCTATACCGGCGAGCTACGTGCTGTTGGCGATGTGCTGCGTGATCAACTGCTTTTCATGGTACGCTCGGGTTTTGATGCCTTCGAAATCGAGAAGCCGGATGCGGCCGAACGATTTGCGGCAGCCGTGAAGGAAATGTCGGTCTTCTATCAGCCCGCGGCTGACGGTGAGATTGGTATATTTGCTCGTCGGCACGCCTGATCTGAAACTCTGACCTGCGTGCAGCGTTACCTCTGTCGAAACGCCCGAATGGTCTGTTATAAGACCGAAGGGGAGCGAAGGAGGGCAGACGCTCATGATCTGGTGGATTATTCCAATTGCCGTCGGCTTTTTCGGGCTCGTCATTCTGATGACGGCATTTGGCAGGTTCGGAAAACGTAAAGTCGCTGATGGCGGGTTTCGTCTGCTGGTTGGCGGCATGGTGCTCACCGGTGCTGCGCTGCTCGCGCTTTTGGGGCTCAATCTTCAAACCTATTCGCGTCTGAACCATGAGCGTGATGTCGCAACGATCGAGTTGCGGTATCTCGAGGATCAGCTTTATGAGGCAAGCCTTCTGCTGGATGGGGCAGAAATACCGCTGGTTTTTAATATTCGCGGTGATGAGGTCGAAATGAAGGCGCGCGTGATCAAGTGGACGCGCTGGACCAACATTGTCGGCTATGATTCCATCTACAAGCTGGATCGGATCGCTGGTCAGTACACTTCAGTCGAAGAAGACCTCAACAAGCCGCGCACGGTTTATGCGCTGCAATCAGGTGAGGGGATTGATGCCTTTCAACTGGTGCAGAAACGAGGCGGCTGGCTGAAGGCCGTTGATGCCTATTACGGTTCTGGCACCTATGTGCCAATGGTGGATGGCGCGCAGTATACGATCCGCATGACGCAAAGCGGTCTGATCAGTCGACCTGCAAATGATGTCGCGCGGACTGGCCTGAGGAATTGGAGTTCGGCTGAAACGAGCGGGCAAGAGGCCGACTGAATGGGATTGTATAGCCGTTATATTTTGCCGACCCTGATTGACTGTGCCTGCTCGACGCGACCGATCAGGCGGCAGCGCGAGAAGGTAGTGCCTCTCGCGGCCGGTGATGTGCTGGAAGTTGGGTGCGGTGCAGGCGCGAATTTTCCGCTATATAATGCACAATCCGTTCGCAAGGTTTTTGCCCTGGAGCCTGCAGAAAAAATGATCGAGCGCGCTGAACAGGCGGCTGGAAGAATACCTGACCTCGACATTGAATTCCTTCGGACTGGCGGGGAGGCCGTGCCTCTGGAAGCAGCAAGCGTTGATACTGTCGTTTTTACGTTCACCTTGTGCACTATTCCCGATTGGCGAGCGTCATTGGCGGAGGCGCGACGTGTGCTGAAGCCCGGTGGGCGCCTGATTTATTCCGAACATGGTGGCGCGCCCGATCCGGGAGTTGCCAGATGGCAGAGACGGCTCGAGCCAATTCAGAAACGGTTTGGTGGCGGATGCCATCTGACACGCGTGCCGCCCGATATGTTGAGCACAACTGGATTTGAGATAGTCGAGGGACAGACCATGTATCTGCCCAAAACGCCTAAAGTCATGGGTTACGCCTATTGGGGGCAGGCGAGAGCTGCTTGATGAACGTGCCACGCTATCTGCCGTTTCTTGACGGACCTGCACTGGTCGCGCCGCGAATGAAGCCGATCAATGAGGCCGACTGGTTGCCGCCTCATAAGGGTGAGGCAGAGTGGTTGCAGGAGAAGCGAAGTCTTCTGACACATCAGGCTGATCAGGTTTTCGCAATACATGACTGGGCCGAAGATGCGGCGACTTCTGCAGCAGGACAGGTGACAAAGCATCTCAATCAGTTTCGCCCGGACCTTCCGGAGCTGGAGGCTGGATTGTCGCTGAAAGACGTCAGCCAGTATGTAAGCGATGACCTTTGCGTCATGGTCAATCGGGATGGTCTTTATTGTCTCGGAGCAGCAATTCTGTGTGCGCCAACATTCTGGGCGTTGGTGGACAAGGCTGGCAAGCCGCTCGGCGGTCTCCATGAAGAGGTGCCGGGAGGTGACCCGGAACTCGCAAGCCGGATCAGTCGTATTTTTTCGAACCTGCCCCAAAACGCCATTCTCGAGCGGTTTAACTGGACCGTTCAGCTGGGACCGGAACGCTTCACGCCAAGCTCCGGGCCGATGAAAGCGCGTCTGCGCGAGATGGAGCCGGAAGCTGCGGCGCGAGAGCTTTATCTTCGTGTGGAGCGGCAAACCATCCGGAAGCTCGATGATGGCTCCTCGGTTCTGTTCACCATCCGCATTCTGATTGATCCATTGCCGCCCTTGCTGGAGCGTGCGGATCATCGGACGGCGTTTGAAGAGAGCTGGAACAGGACGGCAGCAGACCTTGCTTCGTATAAGGGATGGCCACATTACGAGGCGGCAGTCCGTTGTCTTATGGCAGCTGGCTGACTGCGCTTTCTATTTGATAACGCTGTAGTTTTCCGTAGATTAGTGCGAGTTATATTCCGGGGACGCTTCTATGAAATACGCATTTGTAGCCGTTCTGAGCGCTTTTTTATTTTCACAATTCGCAGCAGCCGATATTTGCGGGGAGCTGGAACGCTATGCTCAGGCAATTGAAACAAATACCCCTGACGGTATATCGGACACGCCTGTGCTGGGCGCGGGTGAAACCGAATGTTCGGCAAATATTGGCCTGGAACCTCATGGCCTCGGCGGTCACCGGATGGGTGTCAGCTCGGCTGATTGTTATTGGGATAGCTCCGCGGGCAAAACCTATTTGGCGGATGATGTCCGCGACATGGCTTATCACCTTCATTCCTGCCCGGTGCTGATTTTCGATGTGCTGGAAGATTATGATGAGGGCATTGAATACAGCTTCACTTATGGTGACCGAACGCTGATCCTGCTCGGCAATGATGAGGGCGGCATGTATCTCAACATTTTTCTGAATGACTGATTAGCAAAACTTGCGCGCGGCAGGCGCTCTTGCGGTTGCAAGCGCGACAAATCGGTTCAATTTGTGAGACGACAAAGGAATCGACACTTTATGCCGCTGAGCGCGGGTGTCTAAGCGACCTGTGGAGCAAGTTTATGGCCTATTGGCTTTTCAAATCCGAACCTTCCGTTTTCAGCTGGGACAAGCTGGTCGAAAAAGGAGAGGCAGGCGAAGAATGGGATGGCGTTCGCAATTATCAGGCGCGCAATAACATGCGTGAGATGAAGAAGGGTGAGCTCGGATTTTACTATCATTCGCGAGAGGGTCTCGAGATTGTGGGAATTGCCGAAGTCTGTGCCGAGGCGCACCCGGACTCCACGACTGATGATGAGCGCTGGGAATGCGTCGACATCCGTGCGGTGAAGCCGTTCAAAACAGCTGTGACCATGAAGGATGTGAAGGCAAATCCGAAGCTCTCTGAGATGGTGCTGGTGAATAACTCCCGGCTATCCGTGCAGCCCGTGCGCGAGAATGAGTGGGAAGAAATCTGCCGAATGGGCGGGGTGGCGTGACAGTGCTCGCAGAAACCTGCGATGCAAAATCCGGGATTGTCGCGCTTCTGGCAAAGAGACACTGACTGATTACGGGGGAGCAGTATGGCATCAGGTAAACGAAGCTTCAGCGCGCCGCAGGCCGTTGCGATGATCCTGGTGATCGTGGCGCTTATCCTCATAGTGTATACTGCGCTTACGCGCGGAGAGCCGATGCTTTATGCGCTTGGTGCCATGGATTTGGGGCTTGCGGCGATTCTCTGGAAGGTTCGTAAGAAAAAGCCGGATTGACACCCTAGGGTATCAAATAGTAACGTTAGGGTTCCAATGCGCGGGGAGCCCTTATGCCTATATTGAAACCAAAGACGACTAGTGAAGCGGCTGATCTCATTTCCAACATCACTTATGCTGGCCTCGGATTGTTGGCAGGCATTTCCGCAGCGAATGTCGCGGGTGCTTTTTTGAGTGAAGGGTATGAGCCAGTGCTCGAAACAGCCAAACTGATTATGGCGCTTATTCTTGTGCTGATCAGTGCGCCCTATGTTTTCTATCTGAAACGCAAATTTGGAAAGCTCACAACAAACCCGTGGCGTTCAGAAAGCTTTCTGTCTTCGAGTATGAAGAAGGCTGCATGGACGACCTTCATCGTTATGGCGGTGTTTCTGGTTTTCATGACAACAATGGACAATCTGATCCTGTCGCGGCTGTCATCGAAAACGGTTATGGATGCAGCGATGATGTTGCTGTTCGGGACAATGTCCGTTTCTTTTTTTATTGTCAGTCGGACACCGGACGATGACGGGGATTTCGTATGACTCTGGCTGAAACGGTTCTTGAAAACCGGATTCGTGTGCTTAGAGCCGAAAAGCGCGTCAGTCAGGCAGACCTGGCGGAAGCGATCGAAGTATCTCGCAAAACGATCAGCACGATTGAGGTGGGACGGTTTGTGCCCTCAACCGTGATTGCGTTGAAGCTCGCCGCCTATTTCGCTGTACCGGTGGAAGATATCTTCTGGCTGTCGAACCGGAGTGCACAGGCCTGACCTAACGCGAGCCTTCATTGAAGCTCGCGAGCGCCCATTCGGCGAAATTTGCGATATTGCCGCCGCTGAACAGGAAGCCGCCAACACCAGCTGCGTGGGCGGCCTCGATATCAGTCGACTTATCACCAATCAGGAAGCTGGCTTCGCGATTGACCGGAAAGTCCGCCATGGCTGAGAGGAGCATGCCCGGACCGGGCTTGCGATCTATGCTGGCTTTTCGGTATCGCTCGATCTCGCCATCTTCATGGTAAGGACTGTGGTAGAAGCGATCGATATGCGCGCCGACGATTTTGAGCTCTGAGCTCATATAGTCGTGCAGTGCCTCCATATCGTCTTCGGTATAATACCCGCGGGCAATGCCGGACTGGTTTGTCACCACAAACACCCACCAACCGCGATCATTGAAGGCTTTCACGCAGTCTTTTGCGCCATCAATCCATTCAAAATCCGAGATTTGGCTGACATAGCCCTTGTCGACGTTCAGCACGCCGTCGCGGTCAAGAAACAGGGCAGGGCGAGGCGATAAGCTCATGAGATTGCTTGTAGCGTGAAGCCCTGATTCCTGCGAGCGATATTCCGTGAATGTTCAGGTGGCGGTCTGTTCGACAGGCGGTTCGGTCTCCACCTCGTCATCTGCGTGACGTGCATCTTCATCGATATGCTGAACTTCTTCGCGATTGGCACGGACCCCTGCCATGAACGGGATGAAGGCGAGTGCAGCCAGAATACCGGCGAGGAAGAAGTTCGCGCCCTTGAAGTGGACCGGCGCATCAGGCTGAGAGAAATAGCTCAGCGTTCCGGTCATCAAGAGCGGCCCGATGATGGTTTGTGTCAGGGATTGAACGCTGGCGAGTGCACCCTGCAATTCACCCTGCGCGTTCTTTGGGGTGACACCAGTCATCAATTGCTGTGTAGCCGGGCCAGCAACACCGCCAAGCGAGGCGAAGATCAGAACGGCATAGGCCATCCAGCCGTAAATGGCGCCTGAAAACATGAACATGCCGAGTGTCGTGAAGCCGAGGCCAATCATAGCCGTCCGGGTTGGGCCCAGCATTTTGGTCATACGGCCAGACAGGCCCGCCTGTACCACGGCTGAACCAATGCCCACGAATGCCAGCGACAAGCCGATTTGGTTAGGTGACCAGTCATACCGGATCTCACCATGCCAGCTCCAGGTTGCTGGGAACACAGAGTGCGACAGGCCAAAAATGCCAACGCCGACGATGAACCAGCTGACTTTTGGCAATTTGGAAAAATGCATGAACGCGCCAAACGGATTAGCGCGGAGAATGTTGAACGGGCGGCGACTTTCCTCGCCAAGTGACTCAGGAAGGACGAGCAGTCCGTACAGGAAGTTCAGTGCCGCAATGCCCGCAGCCACGAAGAAGGGAAGGCGGGTGTCGATGTCGCCAAGAATGCCGCCAACAACCGGGCCGATAACGAATCCAATGCCGAATGCAGCGCCAATCATTCCGAAGGCGCGCCCGCGATCCTCAGGTTCGGTGACGTCGGCAATATAACTGTTTGCTGTCGAGTAGGTCGCGCTGGTGACGCCCGCGAGAGCCCGGCCAAGGAAGAGAACCACAAGCGAATGCGCAAAACCCATGATGATGAAGTCGATGCACAGACCTGCGATAGACACCAGCAGGACAGGGCGACGCCCGAACCTGTCTGACAGATTGCCAATAATCGGCATGGTGATGAAGTTCATGATGCCGAACGTTGCCATGAGAATACCGCCAATCATGACGGTGTCCTCGGCTGGCTTTCCGGTGATTTCGACCAGATAGTCCGGCATGACGGGAATGAACAGGCCAAACGCCAGCATGTCCATTGCCACGCAGACAATGACGAACATGAACGCGTTCTTACCGTGAGCTTTGGCCAATTGATTCCCCGAAATCTGTCTAACCGCGCTCACTTACGAGGTTTTTGGCCTTTATGTCGAGCGAGCAGTGTTGAAAACCTGTCAGCAGTCGATGAGATTTACGTGAGCGTCTATTTTGACAATTCCTTCATCGCATCTTCGAGACCTTGTAACGTCATCTCGAACATGCGCTGCGGGCCAATAAGCTCATTCATCAATTTGACCGATGCCGTGTACTGCCAGGACCGCTCAGGGCTTGGGTTGAGCCAGACGAGATGGGGGAATTGTTCGACAAGACGCTGGATCCAGATACCACCCGCTTCTTCATTCCAGTGTTCCACAGAACCACCCGGATAGGTAATCTCGTAGGGGCTCATCGTCGCGTCGCCGACGACAATCACTTTATAGTCTGACGAGAATTTATGGAGCACATCCCAGGTCGGGATACGGTTATTGTGCCGACGTCTGTTATCCTTCCACACACCTTCATAGATGCAATTGTGGAAGTAATAGTATTCAAGGTTTTTGAATTCTGAGCGAGCTGCAGAAAACAGTTCTTCGCAGACGCGGACATATGGGTCCATTGACCCGCCAACATCCAGAAAGAGAAGCAGGTTTACCGAGTTTCGGCGCTCTGGACGCATGACAAGATCGAGATAGCCTTGCTTGGCCGTCGCGCGTATTGTGTTGTCGAGGTCGAGTTCGTCAGGGGCTCCTGTGCGTGCCCATTTTCGAAGACGGCGCATGGCCACCTTGATGTTGCGCGTGCCAATTTCGATCGAATCATCGAGATTTTTGAACTCGCGTTTGTCCCAAACCTTCACGGCGCGGCGGTGGCGCGACTTGTTCTGGCCGATACGGATGCCTTCAGGGTTATATCCGTTTGCGCCGAATGGTGAGGTTCCGCCGGTGCCGATCCATTTATTGCCGCCTTCATGGCGCTTTTTCTGCTCTTCCAGACGCTCTTTCAGCGTCTCCATCAGCTTGTCCCAGCCGCCGAGAGATTCAATTTGTTCCATCTCTTCTGGCGTGAGGAATTTCTCTGAGACCTTGCGAAGCCATTCTTCAGGGATGTCCTGAACGTCTATGCCTTCGCCGACGGTTTCGATGCCTTTGAAGACTTCGCTGAACACCTTGTCGAACTTATCGATATTGCGCTCGTCTTTGACCAGAGCAGTCCGAGCCAGATAGTAGAATTGTTCGACTTCCAGATCGATCACGCCTTTATCCATCGCATCCATCAGAGCGAGGTATTCTTTAAGCGTGACCGGAACCTTGGCGCTGCGCAGCTCGGTAAAGAAATTCAGGAACATGAATTGGTCTCCTCAGAGACAAACCTAACGCGGACGGGCCGCCTTGTCCAAGTCAGATCGTTCAGAGGCGGGCTATTCAGTTTTTGCCAGAGTCATGGAGTCGGGTTAGATCATAGTTATGCAGAAAGAGTCTGAGACCTCTACCGGATCCAAAGAAGTCGGCGCGATTGCCCACCTCTATCGCGCTGAAGCCTATCGTTCGACGATCTGGCGACAGAGACTCGATATGACGACGAACTGGGCGGTGGTAACGACAGGCATTGCGCTGTCGCTGACCTTTGCAAGTGCGGAGGCGTCTGTCTTGCCGCTGGTTCTGGTGGGGCTTCTGGTCGCGATGTTTCTGCATCTAGAAGCGCGCCGGTATCGCTATTTTGATGTGTTCCGGTTCCGCGCCCGACTGTTGGAGATTGGATTTTATGTACCTGTTCTGCGAGGACAGGAAGCACATATTCCGCTGGACCGCGGGACACCCCTGTCTGACGATTATCTCAATCCGCGCTTCCGGATTTCTTACCTGCGCGCTGTCGGCAAGAGGCTAAGGCGAAACTACGCTTTTATCTTCATCATTCAGATCATGGCCTATCTCGGAAAGATCGAGATCCATCCGACAGACCTGCAAACCTATGAGCAATTCATCGAGCGCGCCGCCATCGGGCCGATTGATGGGCACATCGCGCTGGCGTGCGGCTTGCTGTTTCACGGCGGGTGGGTGTGCATTGCAGTATTCACCCTGCTTCAGGAACGCGCGGACAAATCCAAAATGCGGGACTTCCTCGATCGACACGACAGTGATGATTTCGAAGAGAGCTGAAGGCGTTGTCAGCCGAGGTTAAGCTCTTTGGCCAGCCGATCGAGGATGCTCAAGGCTTTGCTGCGATCAACCACATCGATCCATAGATCATCACCTTCGGTGCGAACGCTGATCGCGCCTGACTTTTCAATTTCCCGCAAAATGGTGGCGGTGCGCCCGTCCATTCCTCGAGATGTCAGAGGCTCAAGCAGCTCATCGGTTGCTTCGAGGGCGCGTAGAATTGCATCCATGTGGAAGGCCGGAGCAACTGTCTCCAGTTTTGCCACATCTGATGGTTCACCCGGTTTTTTGGTGGGAAAAGTCATGCATTCAACTCTGGTACGCCCTCAATAGACCGCCAGACTAGGGCAAGAATGAGGAAACGGAAACATTGAGTTCCTGTTGTTCTCCGAGAGGTTTCAATAATTCGGGCGCGTGTTGAAACACGTTGACGAACGCGGCGCACTGGAGGTTATTGCCAGCCTACAAGGAGACCATCATGCGATCCATTATTCTATCAACGCTTCTGGCGCTTTCTGTTGTCAGCGCGCCTCAAGCCAGTGCGCAATCTCTCAGTGACATTCTGGGCGGCATTTTCGAGCCAACCTCACCCGAACAGTCCAAGACGACACGAGATTTGAGTGGATTGTCGCAGTTTGAAGTCGAGGCGGGCTTCAAAGAAGCACTGACGCTCGGCGCACGAGCAGTTGGCGCTCAGCTCTCTCAGGAGAATGGATATTTTGGTGACAGCCGAATTCAGATCCCTCTACCGGGACAATTGGGTGAAGTGCAGTCTCAGCTCTCCCGTTTTGGTATGTCCGGACCTTTGGATGATCTGCAACTGAGACTGAACCGTGCGGCAGAAGATGCTGCACCTGAAGCGGCGGATCTGGTTGTTCAGGCCGTTCAGTCGGTGACAATCAACGACGCGTTGGCGCTTCTGCAGGGCGGCGATACAGCTGCCACCGAATTCCTGAGAAGCAAAACCGAGGGCAATCTGCAGGAGCTGTTCCGTCCGTATATGCAATCTGCGCTGACCGGTTCGGGCGCTCTGGATCAGGTTGATCAGGTCAGCTCAAATTATGGACTTTCGCAGTATACAGATGATCTGAAAGATCAGATGATAGATGGCGCTGTGTCTGAAGGTCTGGATGGTTTGTTTTACTATCTGGCGGAAGAAGAACGCGACATTCGCAAGAATCCTGTAAAGCGATCCACTGATTTGCTTCGCAGGGTTTTCGGGGGCTGATTTGAATGCGTCGCTTTAAGGTTGATCTGGAAGATGGCCAGCTGGCCGGAATCGCGTTTGGCGATCCCGTAAGGCCCGTTGATGCCTTGTTTCTGCATGCCAACGGCTTCAACGCCATGACGTATCAATCCATCCTCGCACCGCTGGGGTTACGCGCGCATGTTGCTGCAATCGATTTGCGTGGCCATGGACGATCGACTGTTCCTGCTGACCCATCAAAGCTGCAGGGTTGGAACCCTTATCGCGACGACGTGATTGCCGCCATTGAACAGCTCGCGCCGAAGGGCACTGTTCTGGCCGGCCACTCTATGGGCGCAACGGTTTCGATTCTGGTTGCAGGCAAGCGCACGGACCTGGTGACAGGGCTTGTGCTCGCTGATCCCGTTCTTTTTGAGCCGGGCTTCTATTCCAAAATGCACTGGCCGGGCATGCCGGGTATGGCCAAGAAGACAGCGAAAATGTCCAAACAGGCCCGCAAACGGCGGTCTGAGTTTGAAAGCCAGTCAGCCGCTGTTGAGGCCCTGACAGGGCGGGGTGCGTTTAAAACCTGGCGCACACCTTTTCTGGATGACTACGTCACAGATGGGGTGACGCAGACGTCTGACCCGGATGTCTGGAGACTGTCTTGTGAGCCCGAATGGGAGGCAGCCAATTTTGGCGCCCAGCGTATTCGTCCATGGGGTGCACTGAAGAAGGTTGAGGCCCCGACTGTTCTGATAAGGGCTGAAAAGCGATCGACGTGTCCGAGGACGGCTGTTCGACGGTTTATGCGAACAATGCCAGAGGCAGTTCTTATTGAGCCGTCGGGTACGTCTCACTTTCTGCCCATGGAGCGCCCCTATGCAGTGCGCGACAGCCTCTCAGAGTTTCTTGCGCGCTATGTCGAGGGATTCGCAGCTGGTGAAGAAGGACGCGTTCAGCGCAATCTGTCTTCAACCATAGGTGAGAATGACTAGGAATTCTTCGTCAGGATTGCGTCTTATGCAAATCTGCTTGGCAGAAATGACGCTCGTTTAGCCCCTCTAAGCGGGGTTGCGACAAAAAATATCTTGCAACGCAGCATCGTTCCGGGCTTGGTTTGGCAAAAAATTGTCGAAAAAGCAGGGAAAATGAAAATAGTCGTTCTTAAAGAGACAGCGCCTCATGAGCGCCGGGTAGCTGCGGTCCCTGAGACCGTGAAAAAGCTGGTCGGTCTTGGGCACGCTGTCATCGTAGAACCGGGGGCCGGTTCACAAGCAGGATTTCCGGATGACGCCTATACCGAAGCGGGAGCTGAGATCGCTTCGGGAAAACAGGCCGAAGCCGATATCGTTTTTGCCGTACGTCGTCCTGATGCATCGGTTTTGTCCTCTGTTCGCGAAGAGGCCGCTGTCATTGCATTGATGGAGCCGTTTGCGATGAAGGATGAGCTTCCGGCATTTAATGCTCGCAAGCTTCACGCGCTGTCCATGGAGTTCACACCGCGGATCACCCGTGCGCAAAGCATGGATGCGCTGTCGTCGCAGTCAAACCTCGCCGGTTATCGGGCCGTGATTGAAGCCGCTGAGCTTTATGGCCGTGCGCTTCCGATGATGATGACGGCTGCGGGCACGGTTGCACCTGCGAAAGCCTTCATCATGGGGGCAGGCGTCGCAGGCCTTCAGGCAATCGCGACGGCCCGTCGTCTGGGCGCGATTGTGTCAGCCACTGATGTTCGCCCGGCAGCGAAGGAGCAAGTTGCGTCCCTCGGCGGTAAGTTCATCGCGGTTGAGGATGAAGAATTCAAAGCTGCTGAAACGGCTGGCGGTTATGCCAAGCAGATGTCAGCGGAATACCAGCAGAAGCAAGCTGAGCTGACAGCAAGCCACATCGCCAAGCAGGATATCGTTATCACGACTGCGCTGATTCCTGGCCGTGCAGCACCAGTGCTGATCACCGAGGAAATGGTGAAAAGCATGAAACCGGGTTCTGTGATCGTTGATATGGCGGTGTCTGCTGGCGGCAATTGCCCGCTGTCTAAGCCAGATGAAGTGGTCGATGTGAATGGCGTGAAAGTCGCCGGGTTCTCGAACCTGCCTGCTCGTCTCGCAGCAGACTCTTCGACTCTTTACGCGAAAAACCTTCTGGCCTTCCTTCCGCTAGTTACAGGCGAAGAAGGTGCGTTTGAACCTAAAATGGACGACGAAA
>NZUJ01000014.1 GCA_002701295.1 Ponticaulis sp.
CGCGGGCGTGCAGCCGTCGCTGCAGCGGGCTGAGGCCTTCCCAGTCGATTCCGGTCACGCGCAAGTGGATGTGGTGTCTGAGCAGTCAGTCGTTGTACCTGGCCAGACCTTCCGCATGGCGCTCCATCTGGACCTGGATTACGGATGGCATGTTTACTGGAAAAATGCGGGCGATTCCGGGCTGCCACCAGAGCTCTACTGGGATGACGGTATCGACGTCGAGGCGACTGAATTTTCCTTCCCGGCGCCACACGAGCAGCCGCTCGATATTCTTCTGAACTATGGGTATGAAGACGAGCTGATCCTGCCGTTTGAGGTGACCGTTCCGGAAACGGCGACGGACCAACTTGATCTCTCCGGCACGGCCAGCTTCCTGATTTGTGAAGCGATTTGTATTCCAGAGGACGCACCATTCTCAGTGAGTATTCCTGTCGGTGAATCCACGGAAATCAATCCGGATACCGAAGCCTTGTTTGAGCGCGTGGATGCGCAGCTGCCAATGGCGTTTGATGGCGAAGCGGTGATCGACCGGTCTGAAACGCCGTGGACACTTTCGCTTCAGAGCGATGTTGTACGCGCGGCCTTTGATGCGGGCATTGTGAATGCGCGGTTCTTCCCGGAGGACCATCAGATCCTGCACCCACCAAAACAGCCTGTCAGCCTGGGCGCAGAGGGCGTCAGTCTGCAATTGCAGCCGTCTGGCCGTACGGTGGCTGATGACCTTGCCGGCGTTCTGGTGCTCGAAGATGTGGATCACAACCGGGTTGCCTTTGATCTGACCGCGACGTCCGGAAGCGCGATCGCAGCGGCTGCGGGAACGCCATTTGAGATTCCGGGTGAAGCCGGTAGCGCAACAGAAGCCATGTCGGTTGCCAGCCTGTTGGGTGTGCTTGGTCTCGCATTTCTGGGCGGTGTCATCCTGAACCTCATGCCTTGCGTTCTGCCGGTATTGTTCATCAAGGCGCGAAGCCTTCTGCCGCTGGCCGGTTCTGACCAGATGAGTGAAATTCGCTGGCATGGTATTCTCTATTCTCTCGGCGTTGTGGCGTGTTTCTTCGCACTGGGGATCGCGCTCGCCATGCTCAGAGCGGCAGGCGAGGTGACCGGGCTGGGCTTTCAACTCCAGTATCCGCCAGTCGTTGCTGCGCTCGTTTTGTTGATGTTCGTGCTTGGTCTAAACCTATTGGGTTGGTTTGACTTCGGCAGTTCCCTGATGGGCGTCGGCTCAGGCCTTGCGGACAAGGGCGGTCATACCGGCGCCTTCTTTACTGGCCTTCTGGCAGCCTTTGTCGGCGCGCCATGTGTTGGGCCGTTTGTGGGCGCTGCAACAGGCGTTCTGATCGATCAGCCCGTCGCGATAATCTTACTGGTGTTTGGCATGCTGGGCTTTGGTATGGCGGCGCCATTCCTTCTCATCAGCCTGTTCCCGAAAATGGTGTCAGCGCTGCCGAAGCCTGGACCATGGATGGAGCGCCTCAAGCAGTTCTTCGCCTTTCCGATGTTCCTGACAGCCGTCTTCTTTCTCTGGGTGTTGTCCACACAGGCCGGATCTCTGGCTGTGGCAATGGTGGGCGTTGCCGCGACGCTGATTGCCTTTGCGATCTGGCTGTTCAAGTCCGCACCATCCGGAAAGACGGGACGCACGATTGTCTTTGGTGTTGCAGCGCTGATCTTCGTTTTCGGTGCAGTGGTTGTGCCATTTGCAATCCGTAGCCTTGGCGGCGTTGGCGTTGATGCATCCGGCAATGTCACGGCATCGGGCGGATATGATGAAATCTGGAGCCCGGAGACAGTCGCCAGCCTTCAATCTGAAGGTCGAGGCGTCTTCGTGGACTTTACGGCCAGCTGGTGTGTGACCTGTCAGGTCAACAAGCGCACCACTTTGCAGTCCGGTTCGGTGCAAAAGGCTTTTGAGGATCAGGATGTTACGCTGCTGATTGCAGACTGGACGTCGCGGGACAAAACAATTGCCGATGAACTTGCCAAATTCGGACGCGCGGGTGTGCCGCTTTACCTCTACTATCCGAAGTCTGGTGGTGACCCGGTCATTTTGCCTCAGATACTTAGCCCGTCACTTGTGATAGAGACAGTATCTTCGTCTTGATCTGAGTGTAGTGCGTTCATGCTCAATACCATCAAAACCCTGACCCAGAGACTTGGGCTGATCCTCGGTATGGTCATTGCAATCGCCCTGACGGCGGGAGCTATGATCGCGATCACGATGACGGCCTGACGCCGTTTTGTCAGTGTATCGCTGTCCGCGATTTCAGACCTGTCAGATCTGTTGAGCACTGGCCGTCGCCCGGTGCGAGTTCGGCCATCTCATCAAGAGCTATTCCCGCTTCCAGAGAAATTGCGGCTGCCTCCCCGACAGGGGCGGCATCTTCCAGCATTTTCAGCAGGCGCTCGCGGGCGGAGTCACGGGTTTCAGCATCTGCATCGTCTGTCAGCAAAGAGAGCTGAAGATCAGTTTCTTCAGCCATGCCTCGAAATATGCAGGCCAGATCATGAGGAACGGGCTCTGTTTCGCTTCCGGAATTGGCAAGGCGTGCAGAGACGCGACCAAATCTGGCGAGCTCTGTCTTGAGTTCATCAGATAGTGGCGCTTCGCCGCTTGTTCTGATCTGTGCTTCCAGAAGGCGCGCTTCATCAGCCCAACTGCGTGCCAGTTGAGGGTTCGCCAGGGCTGCCGGTACACACAATCCGGTGAGGAAAACGGCAAAACAGATTGGAGAAAGCTTCATGAGCGCTATTTTCCGTCCAAATACTTAAGCGAGGAATAAGCAAATACTGAGCCATGACGCGAGTTGAGGTTGGCAATTGGCTCACAAAGCTCTATCCCCGCGAAAAACCAGATCGCGATGCACATGGCCAAGAACAAACCAGTCAAACCGAAGTCACTCGCCCGCAAGCCGCGCGGCTTTCCAGATAAGCGTGAAGATGTCCTTCAGGCCGAGCTGGATATGATTGAACGCGTCACCAGTGTTTATCGACTCTGGGGCTTTGAAGGTATTGAAACCGGCGCCTTTGAATATGCCGATGCGCTGGGTAAATTCCTGCCTGATCAGGACCGTCCGAACGCAGGCGTTTTCGCGCTGGAAGATGATGACGAACAGTGGATGGCGCTGCGTTATGACCTGACAGCGCCGCTTGCGCGTTTCGCTGCCGAGCACTGGGATACGCTGCCAAAACCGTTCCGCCGGTATGCCTATGGACCTGTCTGGCGGAATGAAAAGCCGGGGCCGGGCCGGTTCCGGGAGTTCATGCAATGTGACGCGGATACGGTTGGATCAGGCAGCCCTGCCGCCGATGCCGAAATGGTTGCCATGATGGCGCAGGCCATTCGCGCGGCGGGTGCGGCAGAAGGCCGGTTTGTTGTGCGCGTGAATTCGCGGCAGTTGATGTCGGGTCTTCTGGACCAGATTGGCACCAGCGATGAGGGCACGCGTCTCACCATTCTGCGGGCGCTGGATAAACTCGACCGACTTGGTCTGTCTGGTGTGGCTGATCTTCTGGGCGAAGGTCGGGAAGATGAGTCTGGCGACTATACAAAGGGCGCGGGTCTCGATGCGGAGCGTATCAAGACGGTTCTGGCCTTTGCTGAGGCCGGCAAATCAACCCGGGGTGAAACGCTCGATGCGCTCGCCAAAGCGCTGCACGGCAGCGAAATCGCTGCGCAAGGTCTGTCTGAGCTGAAGGTCATTGACAGCATGCTCTTTGCGCTGGGCGCTGAAGACAATGTTGTGACGTTCGACCCAACTGTTATTCGCGGGCTGGAATATTACACCGGACCTGTGTTTGAGGGCGAATTGCTGGACGAGATCACCGATGAGAAGGGCAATACGGTCCGCATCGGTTCAATCGGCGGCGGTGGACGGTATGACGGGCTCGTTTCTCGTTTCCGTGGTGAAGATATTCCGTCGACAGGCTTTTCGATCGGTATCAGTCGTCTCGCGGCCGCGATGGCAATTACGGGGCAGATGGAAACGCTGTCCGGGCCGGTCGTGGTTCTGGTTCTGGATCAGGAGCACGCATCCGACAGCCATGCGCTGGCAAGCCGATTGCGCGCCGCGAATATCCGATCCGAGGTTTACATGGGGTCGTCCGGTATGCGGGCGCAGATGAAATATGCTGACCGTCGCGGATCGCCAGCCGTCGTGATCGTTGGTGAGGACGAGCGCGCCAAAGGCACGGTGACCATCAAGGACCTTATTGTCGGTGCCCAGAAGGCCAAGGCGATCAAGGACAACACCGAATGGCGGGAATCCCGTCCGGGTCAGGTTGAAGTGCCACTCGACGGCATGGTGGACACAATTCGCGGCATGCTGGAGGCCCAGAAATGACGCGTATTCAGTTTGATGCCATTGGCGGAGACTGGGTTGATCCCCCCATGCTTTTGCCGGCATCCATTCCGCTGGAATTGTCTGGTGAGACCATTCGAAATCGCCTGATCACCAGTGCTGATGGCCCCGGAGAGGAGCTTGCGCTTCGCCCTGACCTGACGCTCGCAACCGTGAGGCACTTTCTGCAGTCTGAAGCGGAAGCGCCTGTATCCTATAGGTATTTTGGTAAAGCCTTTCGCCAGCCTGTGCTGGAAGGTGAGCCAGTCGAATTCTATCAGACCGGGTTTGAAATCCTGGGTGACGAGGACTGGCTGGCGAGTGATCTCAGAACGCTGGAAGCAATCTGTCAGGAAGTTTCAGATACCGGTATTCGGGATTGTCAGCTGTATCTGGGCGATATTTCGATCTTCACCTCTGTTGTAGGTGCGCTCGGTCTGTCTGAGGCCTGGCAATCGCGTATCCTGCGGGCGTTTCGTCGTCGGGAAGGCATCAGCGCATTGTTGAAGGCCGCGCCGCAGACGAGCACGCATTCGGTATTGTCAGAAACCTTGTCCAATATGCCGGGCGATCAGGCCGCGGCGCTTCTCGATGAAGTGCTGGCGCTGTCATCCGGCAATATTGTTGGCGGGCGGACGCGTGGCGAGATCATCGAACGACTGCAGGCGAGAGCCTCTGCATCCTCGGATCCTCTGCCAGACAGCGCGAGAGATGTTCTGAGCCAGCTGATCGAGATTTCAGGTCCACCGAGCGTGTTTCTCGAACGGCTCAGCAATCTGGCCGAAGTTCATCAGCTCGATATAACGACGATTCTGGAGCGCACACGTTCGCTCATCTCTGCTCTGGATGAGAAGGGCGTGCCGTTCTGGTCGCACGCGCATATGAGTATCCAGTTTGGCCGACGGTTCGATTATTATGATGGTCTCGTGTTTGAGCTTTGCCACACAGCCTTCTCCAGTCAGCGGCCATTGGCGGCAGGCGGGCGGTATGATGGCCTTGTGTCCATGCTGAGCCAGGGCCAGCGCAGCGCACCGGCCATTGGTGGTGTGATCCGTCCTGATCGCGTTCGACAGGCGCTGGAAATTGAAGCGGGAGGCGCAAAATGAGTCGTCTGACTTTTGCCATTCCGTCCAAAGGGCGCCTGAAAGACCAGACAGAAGACTTTTTCGCAGATTGCGGGCTGAAGCTTCGTCAGTCGGGTGGTGACCGGGGCTATACAGCCACAATGCAGGGCGTGCCGGATGTTCAGGTGCTGCTCCTGTCCGCATCCGAGATTGCGAGCGGCCTGTTGGATGGAACGCTGCACTTTGGTGTCACAGGGGAAGACCTGCTTCGGGAGAAAGCGCAGAACTATGCGCGTCAGGTCTGGCCGCTACGGGCGCTGGGCTTTGGTTTCGCAGATATGGTTGTCGCCGTGCCGGAAGGCTGGATCGATGTCGAAACCGTCGCCGATCTTGAAGATGTGGGGCACATCTTTCGCGCGCGCCACGGACGCCGCATGCGTGTGGCAACGAAATACCTGAATTCGACGCGGAGATTCTTTACGGAAAAGGGCATGACCCAATACCGTCTGGTTGATAGCGCGGGAGCGACAGAGGCTGCGCCTGCATCCGGCACCGCCGAGTTGATTGTTGATATCACGACGACCGGATCGACGCTCCGGGCGAATGCCCTCCGCATTCTGAAGGACGGTGTGATTCTCAAATCTCAGGCTCAGCTCACAGGATCGCTTCAGGCGAGCTGGGATGATGATGCACTGATGACCGCCAAACACATACTGGACGTGATTGAGGCACGCCGGAGGGCGCGTGAGAAGGCGATTCTCGTCGGCGGACGGCCTCTGGCCAGTCAGGCAGAAAAACTTCAAGCAGACGTCGAAATACTGGGGGATGGATTAGTCTTGCCAGCAGAGCTGGCAATTTCTGCTGCGAATTCACTGACGAATTGGGGTTTTGGACCAGTAAGTGTCCAGACTCCGGAGTTTTTATTCTTAGATGTGAACCAGGTCTTCGTAGATTTTTCCGCAGCTCTGAAGGGCCGTGAGTAGATAATTGGCAGGTCGCGCTCAAAGATGAGGCGAATATGAATATTTTGTGTTGACAGTTAGATGAAGCTGCGTCCATATGTCCTTGCAGTTCGGGAGGAAACGTCCTGCTTCTATAAGAAAAAACGGCGCGGCTCTGGCTGCGCCGTTTATAATTTCAGGGATGATTTTCCGCACCTTGGTCGCTGAGCGCCGGCGGATGAGCCTCTGAAAACAGTGCCTTAAGGGCCCTTCTGACCCCTCACTCACAGCTGATCCGGTCGCGCCAATACCATAAGTATTGGTACAGAATTCATGTATTTACATTTGATCGCCTGGGGAGGAAACGCCTGACTCTGTGTGGACAGGTCTGAAACGCAAAGAACGAGCCTGACGACTCGTTCAGCGGCCCTGGGGAGGCAAACGTGAAACGTTTAAGGGACAGAGAGAATGTCGTCCGGCAGCTCGGGGGTAGGGGGCAGTGATTGATTGCCGACCGCCATTTCTCTGTTCCTTGTTGATAAACAATAAGCATTAATTGAAAAACGTCAAGTGAAATTATCGTTATTCGATGAATTTTATGTAACGGGCAGGATTTTCCCTGCGGCGAAGTCATCCTGAAATCTGTCGTCGGATCATCCGGGTGATTGAAACTAAACGACGCTCAGCCGGGATTCCGGCGCAATAAAATAGCGCAGGTCGGTCTCCCGCCATGTCGCCATCCGCCTGTTTCTCTTAAGTGTTATCAGGAGGCTTGGTTCAATCGGTCGAGCATACTTTCCTCGATGGTGCTTGTTGGCCAATTGAGTCTGGCGTTGGCCCGTCATCTGACCTGAATATGTATGTGATCATCGTGGCGAGCTGCGCGGCAGCCCTGAAATCTCACTTTGGATGATGTTATGTCCATTCGGTCTTTCAGATGGGGTTCGAGAAACAGTCGATCTATCCGGGGGTCTGATGACAAGAGTTCAAGCGCGTGACGCGTACGAGATTCATCGAGTGTCCAATCAGCCCAGATTGGTTGAAGCGCATCCAGATCCCACCGGAGGCTCATTGGGCGCGACTCGCACTCAGTTGGTCCCTGCTCAAAAGCGAAATATCCGATAGGCGAGCGAGTTCTTCCCGGAAGGTAAGCGCCCCTCGCATTCCTATAAAAGAGTGCGATGTCTGCCTTCTTTCCATCATCATGTGACAAATGAGGCAGTAGGGGAAAACCACTCAAAAACGGAAATCCTGCATCCAGCACCCTGATCTGCGTGTCCGGATGAGCAGTCTGCATATCTTTTGAAAGGTCAGTCAGTACGGCTTTCAGGTCTGGCGTGACGTACTGCCGGTTGAGGGCGCAAAAGAATGGGGAGGTTGCTGCATCACTTTCAGAAGCAATGCATGCTAACGGCACGCGTCCCGTCATCGGGGCGATAAAAACTGCTCCAGCTGACAGCACGACATAAAATGCCAGAAATCCGGAAAACCGGTGTTTGGGCAGGAAACGAGCCGCGAGCCAGGCAATACCTCCGAGCTGACTGATGATGGTAAGAAAGAGCACCATTACCGCATGAACAATCAGGTTAAGTGCTTTCATAAGATGTCCCTTCAATGCTACGCGAAGAAACATCAGAGCAACAAAAAACGGCGGTCCGAAGACCGCCGTTCTGCAATTTCGAGATGGGGGAGAGCTTAGAAGCCCATGCCGCCCATACCGCCCATGCCGCCCATGTCAGGCATAGCAGGCGCGTCAGACTCTTTCTTTGGCGCTTCAACGATTGCAGCCTCAGTCGTGATGAGGAGACCAGCAACAGATGCAGCGTTCTGCAGAGACGAGCGAACCACTTTAACAGGGTCGATGACACCGAAAGCGTACATGTCGCCATATTCTTCTGTCTGAGCGTTGAAACCGAAGTTCACTTCGCTGTTTTCAGAGATTTTGCCAACAACGATGGAGCCTTCGACACCAGCGTTCTCAACAATCTGACGCACAGGCGCTTCGAGAGCCTTGCGAACGATGTCGATACCGGCTTGCTCGTCAGAGTTCAGACCCGTTACAGAGAGCTTCAGAGCCGCTTTCAAAAGAGCAACGCCACCACCTGGGATGATGCCTTCTTCAACAGCAGCGCGTGTTGCGTTCAGAGCGTCGTCGACGCGGTCTTTACGCTCTTTCACTTCAACTTCAGTTGCGCCACCGACTTTGATCACAGCAACACCACCAGCGAGTTTCGCCAGACGCTCTTGCAGTTTTTCTTTGTCGTAATCAGAAGAGGTTTCTTCGATCTGACGTTTGATCTGAGCCACGCGGCCTTCGATGTCGTCTTTCTCGCCAGCACCGTCGACGATTGTTGTGTCGTCTTTGGTGATGTTGACGCGCTTAGCAGTGCCGAGCATGTCGAGTGTGACGTTCTCGAGCTTGATGCCGAGGTCTTCAGAAACAACTGTACCGCCAGTCAGGACAGCGATGTCTTCGAGCATCGCTTTACGACGATCACCGAAGCCAGGTGCTTTCACAGCAGAGATTTTCAGGCCGCCGCGCAGTTTGTTGACAACCAGAGTTGCCAGCGCTTCGCCTTCAACATCTTCAGCGATGATGAGCAGTGGACGGTTAGACTGAACAGCAGACTCCAGAATTGGGAGCATAGGCTGCAGAGAAGAGAGTTTCTTCTCGTGGAGCAGGATGAGTGGCTCATCAAGCTCAACAGTCATTTTGTCAGCGTTGGTGATGAAGTAAGGAGACAGGTAGCCGCGGTCGAACTGCATGCCTTCAACGACCTCGAGCTCAGTCTCGAGAGACTTGGCTTCTTCAACCGTGATGACGCCTTCATTGCCGACTTTTTCCATTGCTTTCGCAATCATGTCGCCGATTTCACGCTCGCCATTGGCAGAGATCGTGCCGACCTGAGCGATTTGCTCTGAAGTCGAAACAGTCTGAGACGCGTCTTTGATGTGGTTGACGACTTCAGCAACTGCTTTTTCCACGCCGCGGCGCAGATCCATTGGGTTCATGCCAGCAGCAACGCGCTTCATGCCTTCGCGAACGATGGCCTGAGCGAGAACGGTCGCTGTTGTGGTGCCGTCGCCTGCAACGTCGTTTGCTTTAGAAGCAACTTCGCGGAGCATCTGAGCGCCCATGTTCTGGAACTTGTCTTCCAGTTCGATTTCTTTTGCGACAGTCACGCCGTCTTTCGTTGTGCGTGGCGCGCCGAAAGATTTTTCGATGACAACGTTACGGCCTTTAGGGCCGAGGGTCACTTTTACAGCGTTCGCCAGAACGTCGACGCCCTTGAGCATTTTTTCGCGGGCTTCGGCGGAGAAATTCACCTGCTTAGCAGCCATGATGTTCTTCCTTTTAAATGTGTTTCGTAATTAGCGGGTCAGACGAGGTTGAGCTTAAGCTTCAACAACGCCGAGGATGTCGGACTCTTTCATGATGAGAAGTTCCTCACCATCAACAGACACCTCTGTGCCAGACCATTTGCCGAACAGAACGCGGTCGCCAGCTTTGACAACCAGTTCGACCAGCGCGCCAGACTCACTGCGTGCGCCTGTGCCAACAGCGACGACTTCGCCTTCCTGTGGCTTTTCTTTTGCTGTGTCGGGGATGATGATCCCGCCTTTGGTTTTGGCTTCTTCTGCTGTGCGCCGTACGAGCACACGGTCGTGAAGTGGACGGAATTTCATGGTCGTCCCTCTCTCCGAATTGAGTTGATGACTACAGTTTTTATCGTTTTAGCACTCGTTTATGCTGAGTGCTAACAGCGGGGAAGTAAGATGTCGGAAGGAGAGCGTCAAGCGGTCGGCTTACAAAAAATCAGCTGCCCGTCCGCACTTTTTCGCTGGCTGTATTTTGTCGTTGTACGCCCAGCACACGACGTATGGTCAGGTCAAGTGTTGCGAAGTCCACAGGCTTGGAAACAAAGCCATCAACACCGGCTTCATTCCAGCGTTTCATATCGGACTCGGACGCATCTGCAGAGAGGCCAATCACCGGGGTCTGGCTTTTACGACTGTCAGGCAGGCTGCGGATATCGCGCAGTGCGGTTGGACCATCTTTCACGGGCATGTTGAAATCCATCAGCACAAGATCAACAGACTGGCGTGCAATAGAGACGATCGCGTCAGATCCATTGGCAACACTCACGGTCTTGTATCCAAGTCCCTGAAGAACGCGGCTCAGAACCCGTTGATTGCCGACGCTGTCATCAGCGATCAGAATCGTCACATCCTGATAGGGTTCCGCCGCTACGCTTGCCGCTGTTGGTTCGAGGGCGCTGGTGCGTTTGAAGCTGGCCTGAAAGTGGAAGACAGACCCTTTGTCTTCTTCACTTTCCAGCCAGACCTGGCCGCCCTGAAGGTTTGCCAGATCTGCGACGATGGCGAGGCCTAGTCCCGTCCCCTGGTGATGCGCCTTGCGATGGCGTTCCACCTGTGTGAACCGGCCGAATATGCGTCTCTGATCCTGTTTCGGAATGCCTGAGCCTGTGTCCGACACCGATAGCTGGAGCCGAACCATACCATTGTTCAGCTCTTCATCGGTCAGGACTGCCTTGATATGCCCTTCATCTGTGAACTTGACCGCGTTGGACAGAAAGTTCGACAGGATCTGTCTGAAGCGCACGGGATCGATCAACAACCACAGGGCCTCCTGTTCGCACTCGGCTTCCAGAACCAGTCCTTTCTCAGAGGCGAATTGCTGAAAGCCGCGCACGGTCTCATGGAAGATGGAACAAATGTTGACGGGCTCAGGCAGCAGCCGCAGTTCGCCAACTTCGATCTTGGAGAGATCAAGCAGATCATTGATCAGATTGAGAAGATTACCCGCTGAGGATTTTGCGGTGGTCGCCATTTCAGCCTGTTCGTTGAGGAGTGGTTCTTTCGACAGAAGTTCGAGCATGCCCATCAGGCCTGTCATCGGTGTTCGGACTTCATGTGCGATGCTGGCAATGAATTCAGACTTGGCACGGTTCGCCTGCATCGCCTCATCACGCGCACGGATCAGCCGCTGTTGATAGGCCCTTGAGTTATACCAGGCGGCGTAACCTGAAATGGCTGCTGAAATCATCACCAGTATGAGAACAAGGCTGCGGTTTGATGGGATGGTGACTGCGTCTGTTATCGGCGTGGCGCCCGTGTGGGATAACCAGGAAAGGATAATCATTTCGACCAGGGTCAGGCAGGAGACGAGGATCGCGCCACGGCTCGATAGTGTTAGCCAGGCCCAGAAAATAGGGAGAAGCAGAATAGGGGCGCTCGCGCTTTGAATTCCGTAAGCCCCAAGGCAAATCAGAAACGCCGTGACAGATACGGACAGAATAAGTCCCCAGGCGACCAGACGAATACGTCCGGTCTTCGTCATCACGAATGGGAGACAAAAGATGAATATGGATGCGCCCAGTGCGAGGCCGTGTGAGAAAACGGGCTTGCCGACCAGAAGGAAATCAAATCCGGTTATAATAAAGCCGAGCAGTGCTTGCGTAAGACAGAGAACGACAACCGTCTGAGCGGTCGGACGGTCGGCCTCAGCTGCCAGCTCACCAATCGGAAATTTTCGCCAAAGCCATCCGAAGGCACCCTCATCTGATGGAGGCTGCGCGTCTTCGTCTGTTCGCTCAGATGAGCGGGATGTGAAACCTAATCTGCCCAATTTCACTTACTAAACCCAGCTCCCCCGGGAAAAGGAGGTTTTAGACCGATCGGTTGTAAAGGTCCAGCCTTGCCGTGACGGTTTAGTGATTGGGGGCGATTTTCCCAATCAGAGCCGAATGAGGGTGAAATTCATCCGCATTCAGGGCTCTGATCGGATAACTGTGCGGTTTAGGTGATTGTTTGCCCGCCGTCGATGACCATCATCTGACCGTTCATGTAGGCGCCGGCTTTGGAGCTGAGGAAGACAGCAGCACCCGCAATCTCCTCAGGCTCGCCAATCCGGTCCATCGGCGTATAGGCGAGGGCACGCTTCAGCGTTTCAGGGTTTTCCCAGAGTGCGCGCGCAAAGTCTGTCCGGATCAGTCCCGGTGCGACACAGTTAAAGCGGATATTGTCTTTGCCGTGCTCGACACACAGGTTCCGGGCCAGTTGAAAGTCTGCCGCTTTGGAAATGTTGTAGGCCCCGATGACCGGTGAGCCTTTCAGGCCACCAATCGAAGAGATGATGACCACAGAGCCATCCTTACGCTCCTTCATCTGGGGCAGAACCATGTTGATCAGCCAGTTATTGGCGACGACATTGTTCGACAGGATTTTCATGAATGCTTCGTCGGTAATGTTTTCCAGCGATCCGTAATAAGGGTTGGACGCGGCATTGCAGACCACGATGTCGATCTTGCCGAATGACGCGTTGGTTTCGTCTACCAGAGCCTGCAGATCGTCTTTGGATGAAATATTGGCCGGAACGGCGATCGCCATTCCATCGCCGAACTTTTCATTTATCTCTGCAGCCACTTCTGCGCAGGGCTCAGGCTTGCGCGAAGATATGGTGACGCGACACCCTTGTTCAGCCATGGCGAAGGCAATCGCTTTGCCGATGCCGCGGCTGGAGCCGGTAATCACGGCAGACTTCCCGCTCAGATCAAATAGTGACATGTCTCTCCCCTCTTGTTCGAGTTATTTCTGCTTTTTCCGACAGGTAAGCCTAGCCATTCGGTAAGTCGAGCTTCCAGTCCCTCACCAGGGCATCGACCAGGCGTTTGGTGCGCACGCGCACATCGTCAGGTGTCCACGTGTCGGAGCGGGCGGCATCGCGTGTCAGCGCAAACTTCCCGCCTTTCCGGGCGTTCCTGAAAATAAGGTCGCGCTTTTGCACGAACTCCATACGGTCAGCATTCTGATTGTCTTTCTTGGTCAGAATGCAGAAGTTCCCCAGAGCGTCACACAGCTCTCGTCGCTCCGCGAGATCCGGCCAGTCCTCCAGCCATTGGGAGCCCGGTTCCGGATTACGCGGAAGGACATGTTCGACAGTCACATCTGACGAAGCGGCCAGGTTTTCACCACCTCTCAAAAGGCTGTTGAGCTTGAGAACAAGCGCGCGCCGCTGCGTGACGGACCCAAAACGCCCCGACAAGCGCTGGGTCATCTTCTGGCGCTCTTCCAGACTGAGAGACAGCGCCCCATTGGACGAAAAAAGTGCCGAGTCCGACATGACCTCTTCTGAAAGGCGGCGGTAGCGTCGGGCACGCGCATCTCTGTCGGTGACTACGAACTGCATCGTGAAGGCAAGCCGTTCGAGGTCGCAGAAAAACTCGCGCGCGGTATCGGCATCCCGGTCGTGGAAGACCAGGAACTGAAGGGCAGGGGCTCGCCAGCCTGAATGATCCAGTGAGGCCAGCCGGGCCAGGTGCTCGTCCACCCCGGTAACATTGCGACTGAGCTTCACCATGCCGGATTCGAGTTCCAGATAGGCTTCAACGAAACGCGGCAGATAGGCTTTCAGGAAGATTTTGGCGTCTACCGCTGCAAGCACGGTATTGCAGAAACCTGTTACGAAATCTCCGCGCATCTGGCGGTCATGAAGGGAACGGATCAGGCGCAGCAGGTCGTCAAAGTTTTTTGCGCCCAGACGCGCCTCGTAGTGGATCCAGTTGCGCGACAGCCGGTCGCCTTCTTCGGAAGTCAGGTTCGCCCGCTCGAACAGTTCAGTTTTCAGTATGTCGTGCGCACTTGGTTGACGCCCGCGCGTATTCAGCACCTGAAATACCTTGTAGCCGACATCCCGGCTTGCCACCTCGACGTGGACGATTGGACAATTGTTCAGAATATGTTCGGCCAGCCGTGCACGATCTTTGCTGGACAGGGTTTGCAGCCGGTCACGAATGACCACCAGATTCTCAAAGATCAGCGTATCGCTATAGGGCGCCGCGACGTGGATTTCTGATTTCAGGGTCGAGTTGGGTTTCTGGGCCAGTGTGCGGAATGTTGGCGCGTCGACATGGTTCAGGGTCAGCCGCCATCCGCCATCGCGATAGTTGTCGGCCAGATATTTCTGCAGATCATTTGTCTCCGACCCGCCCTGCATGAGGTCACGCAGGCAGGCGATCACGAGTGATAATGTGGTCAGGCGCTGCTGCCCGTCCACGATCTCGAACACGTATGGCACACTGGTTTGAACGGTGACGATGGCACCCATAAAATGCGGGCGATCCTCATCCAGCCCCTCAATCAGGTCATCGACAAGCGCAAGCGCATCTGCTTCCTGCCAGGAATAGCTGCGCTGATAGGTAGGAATTCGGTAATGGGTCCCCGGGGCCAGCAACTCGAGTACTGACTTCGCCTCCGCCCTTACGCCCATCTCGCTCATTTATTCTTCCGGTACGCGACTAATCCCGATAGACGTTCTATGTCTGCGGTTGGAATGCAAGAGAAACCATTGATGAAACTCGGAACTTTGCGAAAATTGAATGCACATGTTGCAGTTGTGTTTCATGACGAAACGGCTTTTCCAATTGTGCCTGCCGGTGAAGACCGATCGGTCCCTTTACAGGACCTGCTTTCCGATATGCCGCGCCTTCAGGAACTTGCTGCGCAGGCAATCAAAAAAGGCGACAGCATCAGCTATCGCCCGGAAGACATCGCGCCACCTGTTCTGGCCCCGCGAAAAATTTTAGGCATCGGCCTGAATTATGCCGACCATGCCAGAGAAACAGGCAGAGATCCGCCAAAGGTTCAGACATGGTTTGTGAAGCAGGTGACGGCACTCAACGCGCCTTATGGTGAGATCGCCCGCCCGGTTGTGTCTGGTGCACTGGATTATGAAGCCGAGCTCGTTGTGGTGATCGGAAAGCGCGGTCGACACGTACCTGCGGAGCGCGCCCATGAGATTATTGCAGGTTATACCTGCGGCAATGATGTGTCTGTGCGCGACTGGCAGAAAGCCACGCCGACCATGATTATGGGCAAGGGGTTTGACACTCATGCACCCGTGGGGCCGTGGATTGTGACCCCCGATGAAATCGGCGATGTCAATTCGCTTGCGCTCAGGGCCTATTTCAATGGCGAGCTGATGCAGGATGGCAATACATCTGAGCTCATTCACAAGATACCGGACCTGATCGCTCATCTGACCGCGGCATTCACGCTGGAACCAGGTGATCTGATTTTCACCGGCACGCCCGCTGGCGTGGGTGTGGCACGCTCACCTCAGCGCTTTATGCAGGTTGGCGACAAAGTTCGCATCGAGATCGACCGAATCGGGCATATTGAGCACACGATCACGGCAGAGCGGGAAGGGCCGCAGATAGGCTAGACGGTGAAACTGAAGCGCCTCACAGCATGGGTTTTCTGCGGGGCTTTTGGTGCTGTCCTCGGCTATTTCGCCGCTCAGTCACGTCCCGAAACCGAAGTCGCTGCTGTGCCGGTTTCTGTTCCGCAGCCGTCTATTGCTGACCCCAGCACACTCCAGATTGAAGCCTGTGGTGATATCCAGCTTGATTGGCGTCGGGCGCTTGCCCCTTGTCTGCTGGTTCAGGCGGGCGGCAAACGCCTTGTCTTCGGCGCGCCGCTTGAGGCTGACTGGACAGGCATTGGCGCGTTGGACGCCGTCTTTCTGTTTGACGGCAGACCGGTCACATCGGGTGGCTTACTCGGTTTGCGCTATGAGACCTGGTTTGAAGGCCGTCCCGGCCCGCAACTCCTGATCAGTGGGGAATTGTCTCTCGATACGCTTCGGGCGCTGGATGATGCGCTGCTGGTTCCAGATGCGCTGAGCCAGGTAGAATACCCTTTGCGCCTCGATACGCGGCGTGCGGGGTTTGCGGTAAAGCCCATACCGGCGACCCGGCAAAACGTGATGGTTTTCGATACAGGCGATCTCAAAGTCTTTGCAAATTCGGGCCTGACAGATGCGGGAGACCAAATCCTGGCTTATCGCCTCGTTTATGGCGAGGAGACGCTTCATCTCTATAGTTGTGACAGCCGGTTGCAGCGCTTTGATGACGAGCCATCGGCCGTCATTCTGCCGTTTGTGGACAAGAGCGAGTTGTCGTCTCTCCTGCGGATCGCGACGCGCGAAAAACTCGAGGCGCGACAATTTGAAATTTCGCGACTTGGCCGGGCCTGCCCGTCGCTTCGCCAGGCCATTGATTTCGCAGAACAGTCCGGAGCCGGCGCGCTGATCTTTCCAGACACGCAGATGAAGATCGATGCATTTCCGGGCGCGATGGATATTGATGTGCGTGGTGCAGCAGTTACGAGTCTCGGCGATTAGGCCCTGAAAGACGACGGGGTCCGGCATAGCCGAACCCCGCTCTCCCCAGATCGCCCCCGTCCGGCCATAAGGCCGCGGACTTGAACGAAGCAAACCTGACATAGAGTTAATAAAAGTCCAGATAGCAGAATGCCATACTTTGGGTCTGTTGCCAAAATATCACTTAGGAACAGCGCATTGCAGCTGCTATTCGCCTGATCGATGACCACGTTTAGCGCGTCAAAGCCCAATATGATGGCAGAATCCGAGCCTGACGCCTTCAGTGGATATCCTGCACGAAGAACATGACAAAAGCCCCTGAATCACTGCAGGTCTTCCTGAATCGACCGCATGAAACTATTAACCATACCGCGATAGACTTTTATCGTCTGTAACCTGAGCCAGAGGCCTGCACGAATCCAATGCCCGCTTTTGCCCATATTCTGGTTGCTGCCTCCTATGTGGTTGTAGGCATGTTTCTGGGCATTTCTGTCTATCAGTTTACGCCTTACTCGCTTGAAATGTCTGTCCTTGCGGGCCTCACCGCGACGACGCTGTCTGGTCTGATCCATGTGATGACCGTCAGCCGCGAACGTTCGAAACAACTCGAAATTCGTATGTTGCTTCTCAAGAATGATCTGCGGAAAGCCAATCAGCGGAATGAGATTCTGGAGGCCAAACTGGGCGTTCTGGAAGAAACTGTTTCCCGTGAGGTCTCGCAGAGCCGGTCCGCGCTGGTGACGGAGATGCGCCAGATCGAGGATATGATCCAGAAACTGGCCAAGTCTTACGAGAGCAAGCTGGTGACGGCACGCCAGTCAGGGCGCACAGGGGCTGCATCGTCATCTGGCACGCCCGGCAACCGGTCGTCTGATGAGGCGCTCAAAGCGGTTCAGGATGCGCTTGATGCCAACCGTGTTGATCTGCACCTGCAGCCGATTGTCAGCCTGCCGCAACGCCGGGTCTGCTTCTATGAGGGATTTACCCGCCTGCGTGACGAAAACGACGAGATTATCATGCCGGGCGAGTTTCTGAAGGCCGCGAAAGAGGCGGATCTTCTCGGCGTGATCGACAATATGCTGCTTTTCCGCTGCGTGCAGATTGTGCGCCGCCTGAGTGAGAAAGATCGCCGGGTTGGCGTGTTCTGTAATGTGGCGATTTCCTCGCTGGAGGATGAAAGCTTCTTCCCGCAGTTCCTCGAATTCATCAAAGAGAACAAAGATCTGGCTGGTTCGCTCATCTTTGAGATCGGCGCCAATGAATTTGCGCGGCGTTCACCGGTTGCGGCCCGCAATATGGGCCGGCTGACCGACCTCGGCTTCCGTTTCTCGCTCGACAAATGCGACGGGCTGAATGTGAACTTGCCGGAGATGCAGGCCGAGCAGGTGAAATTCCTCAAGATTGAAGGCCGGAAACTTCTGGACCAGTTGGTCGACGGTGGACCTCGCCCGATCTCGAATGTGAACCGCGATCTACCACCTGTCGATGTACCGGCCGTCTTCATGCGTTATGGCGTTGATCTGATTGCAGAGAAGGTCGAGGATGAACGCGAAGTCGTTGAAGTTCTGGACTTCGACATTGCTTACGGTCAGGGCCATGTGTTCGGCGCGCCGCGTCCGATCAAAGGCACGCTGATGGAAGAAACTGCTCCGACCAGCGAATTTATCCAGCGGATTGCGGGTTAGGTCTTTTTTCTGTCGCAGGTTTCCAGTAACCGCTGGGCTATGAGTTCACTTCAGTTTCCAGAGGGTCTTTCCGAGATCCAGTCCCGATACGATGCCATTTTGTGCGATGTGTGGGGCGTCATTCATAATGGCCGGTCGGCCTTTCACGATGCGTGCGATGCCCTGGCCGAATTCCGTCGGCTTGGAAAGCCAGTTGTTCTGATCACCAATGCGCCGGTTCGTGCGGCCCAGGTCGAGGATTTGTTTCCGGGTCTGGGTGTACGGCCCGATTGTTTCAACGCTACCGCCTCCAGCGGTGATGCGACCCGCCTGGTGCTGGAAAAACGCGCGCCGGGCCCGGCCTATCGCATGGGCACAGACAGTAGTCGCGAGCGCGATGATACCCTGTTTGCCGGGCTGGACCTCAAATTCTCCGAGCCGGAAGAGGCTGAATTTATCGTCGCCATGGGGCTGCGCGATCAGCTCAACGATATGCCGGAAGATTATCGAGATGAGCTAAAGGCGCTTGCAAGTCGTAAACTCGATATGGTCTGCGCGAACCCGGACATTCAGGTGCGGGTCGGCCATCAACTGATCTGGTGCGCAGGCGCGCTGGCGCAGATTTATGAGGAAGAGGGCGGGGTGGTGATCTATCCTGGTAAGCCTCATGCGGCGATTTATGACCTGGCCTATCGCCATCTGGAACGGATCCTTGGCGTTGTGCCGGACAAATCCCGCATTCTGGCGATTGGTGACGGACCGGCAACGGATATGAAGGGCGCTATGTCTCAGGGGCTGGATAGTCTTTATGTCGGCACGGGACTTAACCAGTCGCAAGCCAATTTCGAAGATGACACTCGCGCCCTGTTTGAGCGATATGGCGTCACCGCCAGCTATGCCCTGCCGGGGCTGTGCTGGTAGCGAGCATAAAAAAGCCGGTCATTGCTGACCGGCTCTTCTGAAACTCATTGAGACAAAGACTTACCCGAATAAGGCGTCGATATCGTCCTGGGAGACTTCTTCGTCTTTGTCTTTTTTCTTGTCGTCATCATCTGTCGAGAACAGCGCGTCAATGTCGTCCTGACCAGCTGTGTTGTGCTCAGCAAACATGGCGTCGATGTCATCCTGCGCCGTTTCCGGACCACCAATGGCCGGACCGTTCAGCAGGAGGTCCTGACGACGTTGCTCTTCTGCAGTGAGCTCAACTTCAGTTTCCTGAATACCCATGGCTTCAGCGAAGCGGGAGATCCGATCTTCGATCTGCTTGAGGGTGCTGACAACCTTGGATACACGCTGACCAGTGAGGTCCTGGAAAGAACAGGCCTCAATGATGACCAGCATTTTATCCTGAATTTGCATGCCGAAATCTTCGGTAGTGTCAGGATCAAGCGCCAGAACATCTTCAGCGGTTTGCATGATTTTGTCGGTAGCGACTTCTGTGTCGGCGACGATGGCTTCAAGCTCTTCGCCGGCACTTGGAATACGGTTGTTCTGAATGTCTTTCGGACGCAGGTCGCCGATCTCATTGCGGGCTTTCTTTATAAAGCTCGCAATGTCCACGAATTCGTCTTTGATCGTTTCATCCAACGCAGTGAAGAAATGACCCATGGCATCAGTTAGAACGCCTGAGAGTTCCAGGACATCCACCAATTGGCGATCTTTCACATTCTGAGTCTTCAGTTGCTCGATCGCATCTTTGACGCGGAGTGCGGCATCATTGGCACCCATGACATGCTTCCTTTTTTCGGTCACCTCTGGCCAGTACGGCACGGGTGACACTTATTCTTGCCGGTTTTTCGATGGCGTCTCTGATCAAAGGATCAGAAGTCACCGATTACCGCTGCGATTTTAGACTTCAGTGTTGCTGCGTTGAACGGCTTCACGATGTAGTTGTTTACACCAGCGCGTTTCGCGGCGACGACGTTTTCAGTCTTGGATTCTGCAGTCACCATGATGAAAGGGGTTGGCTTCAACCCGTCATCTGCACGCACTTCACGAAGAAGTTCGTAGCCAGTCATTGGTTCCATGTTCCAGTCTGAGATGACGAGACCAAACTTTTGTTCAGCATCGCGCATCTTCTGAAGCGCTTCCTGTCCGTCAGCAGCGTCATCGACATTTTCAAAGCCGAGTTGCTTCAGGAGGTTGCGGATAATACGTACCATGGTCTTGTAGTCATCGACGACAAGGACCGGCATAGACAAATCAACAGCCATAACTTTACCCCAGGATCATCCTAATCCGTTTTTGTTGTGGAGTAAGGACTAGCGCATTGCGGCAAATAAACGGTAAACCGCAACGATCAGATTTTTAAATTGGAGTGTCACAGTGGCAAAATACGAAGGCAAATGCTTCGAAGATCTGGAAATCGGCATGACGCACGAAGACGTACATACCATTACAGAAGAAGATATTCAAACCTTTGCCAAAGTGTCTGGCGACTACAATCCATTGCACATGGATGAAGAGTTCGCATCAGAAACTATTTTCAAGGGCCGTATCGCGCATGGCGCGCTGACGGCATCTTATATCTCTGGCATTCTGGGGAATGACCTTCCTGGCCCTGGAGCGATCTTTACCGACCTTGCACTGCAGTTTCGACGCCCTGTGCGGATCGGTGATGAGGTGACGGCGCGCGCAGAAGTCATTGAAAAAATTGAAAAAGGCAATCGCGTTACCTTGTCTGTGAAATGCCTGGTCAATGGCAAGCCTGTCGTTCAGGGTGAAGCCAAAGTGGTCGCTCCGAGCCGCAAGGCCTAGCCAGTGGTTCTGATTGTCACGGATTTTCGAGCGGTGCCATCCGAGGCAAAAGGATGTGCTGTCGCTCTTGGAAATTTCGATGGAGTCCATGCCGGACACCAGGCGGTGATCGGCTCTGCTGCAAAGGCGGCAGAGGAGAAAAACGTGCCTTTGGCGGCTCTGGTTTTCGAGCCACCCCCGCGACGTTTTTTCGCGCCTGACAGCGAGCCTTTTCGAATCATGCGCCCGGAAAAACGTCGTCAGGCGCTGGCCGATCTGGGTGTATCCGTGATTTTCGAACTGCCATTTAATGCCGAAATGGCCGGAATGGGGCCTGATGAATTCATTCAGACTGTTCTGGTGGATGGCCTGAATCTGTCTCATCTGTCTGTCGGGTTTGATTTTCGTTTCGGGCGGGGTCGCGAAGGCGATACGTTCACACTGCAGCGCGCGGCAGATGAAAAAGGCTTTTCGCTGTCTGTGATGGACCGGGTGACAGACGGAACCAGCAAAGTTTCTTCTACCGCCATTCGTCAGGCGCTTCAGGACGGTCAGCCCGACAAGGCGGCACAGCTTCTGGGGCATTACTGGTGTGTTGATGGCGTGATTGAGCATGGCGAGAAGCGCGGACGGACGATTGGTTTTCCGACAGCTAATCTGAAGCTCGGAAATTTGCTCAATCCGCGACATGGCGTTTATGCGGTCTGGATGCGGCTGGATGGTGAAGGGGACTGGATCGGTGGGGTCGCCAATTTTGGCCGGACACCGACAACCGGCATACGCGACCCTCTGCTTGAAGTGTATCTGTTCGGGTTTTCAGGTGAGCTTTATGATACCCCTGTTGAGATCGCTTTGGTGTCGTTTCTCCGGGATGAGCACAAGTTCGACAGTCTGGAAGCCATGACGCATGCCATTGCGGATGACGTCCAGAACGCGATGAGTTTGCTGAAGGACATGGCCGATCAACAACTGCGAATTTCGCAGCTGCCACTGCCAAACGCGCCTTCACTTCTCTGAAAAATCATGAAATGTTGGTAATCCGTGGGACGGATCAGAGGATATTTGGAATGTTTAAATACTCGCTTCTTGCGCTAGCGGCACTCGCACTACCAGCGGCAAGCCATGCGCAGGGCTCTTACCTGACCAGCGTGAATACGATGGAGCTTCAGCAATTGTCTGTCGGATTGGGTCACACGGTTGTTGAGACCGGTGAACTCGGCGCGACATCTATTCGTGCTCAGGATGAGAATGGGCTCACCTATCTGCTTCTTGGCACGGCGTGTGACGACAACGAAATGAACTGTAATGGCATCAACATGCAGGTTCTCTACACTGTCGAAAACCCGGACTACTATCAGATCAATCAGGCGAATCTGGAATGGTCAGCCGCCAGCGTCTGGTATGATCCGGACTCGACCGCGCTGGGCATCAGCACTTATGTGATTCTCGACCACGGCCAGTCCATGGACAATCTGGAGCTTATTCTCGGCGTCCTTCTGTCAATTGCGCCTGAGGCCGTTGAACTCGCTCAGCAATAGTTTGCGGCACCAAAGACTAGATACAAGCCGGCTCATTGGGCCGGCTTTTTCTTTACGACAACCCTCTCGGAGATTTTGAAACCTGTGCTAAGCCTCGCATCAGATAAGGATAGGGGAGTAGCATCATGTCGCTGACAATTTCGGGTATTTTCGGTCTCGAGGGCAAGGTCGCGCTGGTAACCGGAGGCGGTCGTGGCCTTGGCAAATCCATTGCGGAAGGCTTCCTCGCGGCCGGGGCGGCGAAGGTCTACATCGCCTCGCGTGATATCGAGGCGCTTGAGGCGACGGCAAAAGAGATTTCGCCAGAGGGCAAGTGCGTCGCCATTCAGGCAAATCTTGCGCACCTTGAAGGCGTGAAAGCTCTGGCTGCTGAAATCGCGAGCCGCGAAGAGAAGCTCCATATCCTCGTCAACAATTCCGGCACGGCCTGGGGTGCGCCGATGAAGGACTTCCCTGAAAGCGGTTGGGACAAGACCTTCACGCTGAACCTCAAATCGCCATTCTATCTGACTGGCGAACTGCGTGAGCTGCTTTCAAACGGCGGCACCCACGAAGATCCGTCACGCGTGATCAATATCGGTTCGATTGCCGGGGAAGTGGCCACCTCTCTTGGCGCGTATCCCTACGGCCTCTCCAAAGGCGCGATCCATCAGTTGACCCAGATGCAGGCGCTGGAATTTGCCGACGACCACATCACCTCAAATGCCATTGCGCCGGGTCGCTTCCCGTCGAAAATGACGGAATATGTGATGGACGACAAAGAACGCTACGCCAAGGAAGTCGAAGGCATTCCGCTGAAGCGCTGGGGCCGCGATGAAGACATTGCCGGCACGGCGCTCTTCCTCGCAGGCGCGTCTGGTTCTTTCATCACCGGCGCGATCATTCCGGTTGATGGCGGCAGCCGTCTGAAGCGGGGGTGAGGAAAGGTTCGCCGCATGAAACTGAGTTCAAGAACCGCTCTTTTGGCGATCACGTCAGCCATGATGCTTCCCGCCACCGCGCAGGACGCTATTCCGCTGATGGATTTTTACACGGTCGATCAGCGCTACACGAAAAATAAAGACGCCTATCCGGAGATTGAATGGCCGGTTCTTGAATTTACCGCAGGCCAGACGGTGAGTTTTGATCGTCTATATAAAGAAGAGGACGGTCGGAAACTGCATGTGGATGTGTTCGGCCCGACGGATGACGCGCGAAACGGCATGGCGGTGATCCTCGTTCATGGCGGGGCCTGGCGATCTGGCAACAAGTCTCACATGTTCCCGCTGGCCAATCTGCTTTCCCAGCGCGGCTATACGGTTTTTACTCCGGAATATCGTCTGTCAGCCGAAGCGCCATATCCCACAGGCATGGTGGACCTCAGCGATCTGATCGTCTGTATCAAAGAGAATGCCCCTGAGTTTGGCATTGATCCTGACGCCATCGCGCTTGGCGGTGGATCATCAGGTGGGCATATGGCGGCTCTTCTCGCCTTTTCAGCGGATACTGACACCTTCAAGTCCAATCCCGAAGACGACACACGTGTTGCCGCTTTGATCGATATGGATGGCGTTCTGGACCTCACCTCGCCAGAGGCACTGAAATACGAGAACTATGCGAAAGAGAAATCCGGCATCGGCATGTGGGTTGGCGGCGCTTACGAGACCGCGACCGATTTATGGGAAGAGGCGAACCCTGTGACGCATCTCACCGAGGACGCTCCACCGAGCC
>NZUJ01000015.1 GCA_002701295.1 Ponticaulis sp.
AAGCAAGAACGACATTATGGTTTCGTTCGGTCCGAAACTCCTTCGCCATAAGAGACATGTGACGCGCCGAAGCTTTCCAGTCGACAGCCCGGCGATCCATGCCCACCACGAACTCCCGCATGGCATCAAACTCAGAACCATCTCCTCTGTCCTGTTGCGATTTGATGCCAAAGTCCGCCTCCCGCGTCAGAAAGCGAACTGCGTCTGACTGAAGGGTTCGAATATCAGGATTTACAGGGCGATGCAGTTCGCCCGCCAGACGCAACTGTTTCGCCGCCAGACCAAAAGGACCAGTCCAGCGCAACCAGATTGCATCAAGGCGAGCCTCGCCTCGCCGCTCCATGGACAGGTCCAGGTTCAACACACCATCGGCAGGCAGCTTCTCACTATCCGCAACAGCCACAATTTCGTTGAACTCAAACTGGACGGTCATGTCCGGCAGATAGCGCCCTGAGGTATCTTCAACAGTCAGTCGGAATGGGTTGTTCTCTCCGACAAACCAGACCGGCGGCGCGTATGGCTGCAACTCAAACGACGATGAAGACCGGGCCGCCAGTGCATCCAGAATAAAGAGGACAAAAACGGCTGTTATAATGGCAAAACTCAGCATCCAGGCCCATGGCATCAGCCATGCGATAAGCAAGGCAATGGGAATGCCTGACGCCATCAGATAGATACATCGCTGAGTAGGCAGAACGCTTGGCATAATCAGCGCGGCGCTTCCGTTTCCGTGATGATATCACCGATAATACTGGATGCTGTCCGTCCTTCGATTTCAGCCGACGCCGACAGTACAACCCTGTGGCACATGGCCGGGCGCGCCAGCTGTTTCACATCGTCGGGAATCACATAGTCCCGCCCCTGAAGAGCAGCACGTGCACGAGAAGCGATTGCGAGGTTCACGGCGGCGCGCGGGCTGACGCCAACATCCAGAAGAGCCGGTCGCTCGCGGGTCGCCCGGCAAAGCCTGACCGTGTAATCAATCACCTCATCGGTCAGCTTGACGGAGGCGACATAGCTGCTTGCTGCTGAAAGGTCCTCCTGAGTGACCTGCGCTGTGATGCCGAGATCTTCCATGCTTGGCATACCAATGCCACTGGCATGGGCTGCAACGATTTTGGCTTCCTCGGCCTCAGATGGATAATCCATATTGTGCTTGAACAGGAAGCGGTCGAGCTGAGCTTCAGGCAACGGATATGTCCCTTGTTGCTCAATCGGGTTTTGGGTCGCGACAACCATAAAGTGATCACTCAGTTTATGAGTTTCGCCATCAATTGTGACCCGACGTTCCTGCATGGCTTCCAGAAGAGCCGCCTGCGTTTTCGGCGGCGTTCGATTGATCTCATCAGCGAGCAGGACTTCAGTAAAGATCGGCCCTTTGGTCAGAAAGAACTGGCTCGTCTGAAAGTTAAACAGGTTCGTTCCAAGCACGTCGCCGGGCATCAGATCCGGCGTGAACTGGATGCGGCCATACTGCAGCGAAAGCGTCGCCGAGAAACATCGCGCAAGAAAGGTCTTTGCGGTTCCGGGAGGACCTTCCAGAAGGATGTGGCCCTTTGAAAACAATGCAATCAGCATCAGATCCACGGCATCTGTCTGCCCGATCACGCCGCGTCCAATCTCCGCTTTCAGACGATCTCCAAGAGCTTGGATGTCACTCGCGTTCATTCTTCAATTCCTCATTCCAGGCGTGATAGTTCTGAGCGAAGTGCAGAAGGCTTCCAGCCGAACTGACTTCGCTTGCATCGGGTCTTGCGGGCAGATCAGGGTTTTCGGCCCGCGCATAAGTTTCGCGACGTTTGATCAGGGCATCAGCCTGATCTGGCGGCGTATCCTCAGGTAAACCCAGTGATCGCAACGTCATTCGTCTGGCGACCTGTTCATAGTCACCAGCCAGGCTCGCCTCCTGTTCGGTCTGACGGAACAAGCCAGCCGTGCTCTCGATCAGGGACTGTCTGCCGGTTGCGATTTCGGGCTCCGGATCACGTGGGCGTCCAAATCGGAGAAATGCACTCCAACCAAGAAGAATGGCTGTCCCGAGTGCCACCAGTGTCACTCCCAGCAAAGGTGGCTCGAAGAGTTTCTTCAGCAGATTTCGCGACCGCTCAAAGCCATGCAAAGTCGTGTCGGCGATGATCGGAAAATTGAGCCCTTCGCCGATCATTTCTTCAATCATCGACAACATGACCTGAGCGTTTTCGGGGTGACTCAGGCCGTGTGTATTGAAGAGTTCTGGTTCGCTCAGAATGAACGTGCGCGTGCCCTCGACCTGGCCGAACATGACGCCCTGATCGCTTTCAAAGATCGGTCGGATCCCGTCACCATCAAGAAGCTGTACGGTCGATGTGAATTGAGGATTTGCCTCTTCGCCGTCTATTCTGAAGCCGGTCAGCTGCTCGACGCGCTTCACCTTGAGGCCCTCAACGACCTCTTCAGTGAGCTCTGAAACCTGCTCGACCTGCAACAGGCCGGTGCGGCCCTGATGGCGCGGATTGAAATTATTTTTAAATCCCCACCGCTTCGGCAGAACGATCAGCGTGGGATTTTCCCCGCGCTCAAAGTCTACCTCTCCAAGTTCGTCAGCATCATAGCGGCTCGCCGGGGTCAGGATTAGCAAGCTGCGACGATACGATGTTCTGAGGAGCGACGGATCGCGACTGATTTCCACATCATAGCCGACATCCTGAAGCAATCTGACTGCAAAGTTATAGCCCAGTGCAGACCTGGAATAAGCGTGCAGTCCCGCCTGATCCTTGTCCTCGAATTCTGGTGCAAATGCCGTCAGCACCACGACAGATGCAAAACTTAGCGCGCAAACAAGAACAGCAATCAGCGCGGTTCGAACAGACACCAGCGGCTGTGACGTTGGGGTTGAACTCATGCTGTGCTCTCACCCAATGCAAACTCACTATAGTCCTGACGGGCTTGCTGATAGCCCTCAGCATTGACCGGTGCTTCCGCGAAGGCGCTGAGCTCGACACGCTGGATCAGGCGATGAAAAGCCGATCGCGCCATATCAGGCATCTGACCCAGTTCGCCAATTTCCCGGGCCGTGAAGGATACCCCAATTCGCTGTCTGATGCGCGTCTGCAATTCTGTGAAGGATGAATGCAGGAGAATTCTTACCGCTTCGGCAAATCGCCCTTGCTCGGCTAACGCGTCGGCCTGCGCGAGCAAAGCATTTGCAAACACCTCATCGGGGCGGACATCAACGTCTGACAATCCATCGGTTGTCTGGGCGGCTCGTCTTCTGCCGACAAGTCTCTTTCGTTTGTCATCTATACCTTTGTAGATCGAGAACAGAACATAAAGCACCAGCACGACTGCCAAGGCGACCAGACACCAGAACAAGACCGGCCCAATTGCCGAGAAAAACGATCCAATCGAACGGATCACATCGTTCAGAAACCCTGTGGAATCGGCCGGGGGGCGTTCAATTTCTCTGAGTGGATCGATTGGCAATTCCAACTGAAACTCAGGATCACGGCTCAACGCATCATGTGCGGCCTGTAACTCCTCAGATGTCGTCGCCATGGCATTCCCCTTGTCGGGTGGAGTTCAGCGCGTATTACAACGCATGGCAATACCTTGTTCAGGGGTATAAATGCAAAAGACCGCACCTTTACGGCGCGGCCTTGAACGGTTTGGTTTACGGCAATCAGCTTGCGCTGGTGATAAACCCATCATAGCCGCGAGACAGAAGCTGATCCAACATCGACTTCGCCTGTGCACGGTTGGCAAATCCACCGACCATCACGCGGTAAATTGCGCGGCCATTGGAGGTTCCTTCGGCGATACGCGCATCACCCAACGGAGAAAGTGTCTGAACCATCTGGTTGGCGTTTGACCAGGAGGAAAACGCACCGGCCTGAATAGTATAAGCTGCAGAGGCAACGGGCGGCGCATAATACGCTGTTGGCGCGGGCATGGCTGGCGCCGGCTGCGGTACAACAGTCGGCGTGAATGAGCGTGATGGAACGACAGGTGTCGACACCAGAGCTTCTCTGGCCTGTGGTGCCGGCGGATCGAGACGGCGCGGGGTTTCTGTCGCCCAGCTAGTCGGCTTTGAACCGGTCACAGAGCGAGCGTCAGCCACTGAAATAGCCGCTTCAAAGTTTGAAAACGCCATAGGTCGGTCAGGATCGGCAGCGCGTGCCATACCGTCTTCAGAGAAGACGATGTCAGGACGATCCGGATACCGATATTCAATCCGCTTGTCGGCGGCTTGAGCAGGCAGAGTGTTCACCATGCAAAAGGATGCGATGGCAAACGCGAAGGCAATTGGATCTGGTCGCGTCATCATGGTGTTCCTCTTCTCGTCGGGTGTATTCACCAGCTTTAGGAAAAACGCCGCATGCGTTCTCCGTTCACGAGACAACCATATCTGTTATGCCTAACGACCAGATGAATTGCGTTTACCAAATTCACTCGAACATGGTGAACACTCTGTTTAGGTTAATGAACTTGCGATTTTCGTTAACCATGAATTTCAGAAAACTGTGCTGATTTGAAACAAATCGCCCCGTGATAGCGCCCACTTGAAGGATTTGCTCTCCGAACGCACATGAGACCGAGGAAAATTGGATCAAAAAAAATGTCAGCTGACACTCGAAAAAAAACCTACGAACACCTCAAAGACGAGATTTTTTCGGTGGTTTCGGGCGAAACCTACCTGCCCGCAAGGCTCGCAACAACGGCTTGTTTACTATCTGAGGCCTTCCAGCCGCGCTTTTTCTGGACCGGGTTTTATGTGGTTGACCCACTGAAACCGCAAGAACTGGTTGTGGGGCCATACACGGGAACTCTGGGCTGCCTGCGCATACCCTTTGGCAAAGGCGTTTGCGGCGCTTGCGCAGAGACGGGTGAGACACAGCTTGTCGCAGACGTCCATGCCTTTCCCGGACATATTGCCTGTGACAGCCGTTCGAATTCGGAAATCGTCGTCCCGGTTCGCGATGGCAATGGTAATCTGGTCGCCGTGCTTGATGTCGATTCAACCGAATATGGCGCCTTTGATGAAATCGACCAGGAAGGGCTTGAGGCAATTTGCCAGGGCCTCCTGATCGCCTAGAAAGCCTCACATGCTCGCTGTCATTGTTCTGCCCATACTCATCTTTGGCTGGATCATCTACCAGAACTCAAAACGCAAACGCTGGAAAGAACGGCAGGATCTTCTCTCAAAAGGTCTGCCAGACAAGTCCATTACTGTTCTCGATCCTGCCAAGGAAGACAAAACCAAACATCGTCGTTAGACTTCGCCTATGTCACACGCTCAAGATCTTGCTGACCTCATCCGCGGAAGCCAACGCATTATGGTGTTCACGGGCGCAGGTATTTCGACCGAAAGCGGCATTCCGGATTTCCGGAGCCCTGGCGGCGTCTGGAGCAAAATGAGTCCGATATATTTTCAGGACTTCGTCGCTTCACGGGAACAACGTCGTGAGGCCTGGCGCCGTGTATACAACAAGAGCGCAGGCTGGACGGGTGCTGCCCCGAATGATGGCCATTATGCCGTCGCCAAGCTTGTTGAGATGGGCAAGGTCAGCTCAATCATCACGCAGAATGTCGACAATCTACATCAGAATTCCGGCGTGCCCGATGAAAAGGTCATCGAAGTCCATGGCAATGCGAGCTATGCCAAATGCCTGAACTGCGGAAAGCGCTATGAATATGAAGACCTCAAGCCGCGTTATGAAGCCGATGAGGATCTGACCTGCCTCTTCTGCGAAGGGCTTCTGAAATCAGCCACGATCTCATTTGGTCAGGCCATGCCGGAAAAAGAAATGATGTTCGCAGAGGCTGAAGCGATCAACTGCGATCTTTGTATCGTGCTCGGGTCATCTCTCGTGGTCTACCCGGCTGCCAGTATTCCGCTTTACGCCAAGCAAAACGGCGCAAAATATGTGATCATCAATCGTGAACCCACTGAACATGATGAGATGGCTGACCTGGTATTGAATACAGAAATTGGCCCCCTCCTCAGAGAGACGATTGATCTGCTTGAGGCCTAGGCTTCAACTGAAATGCGCGACAACGCGCCGTCGATGCGGTGCGTCGCGATGCTCGAACAGATAAATCCCCTGCCAGATCCCAAGTAACATGCGCCCATCCTGAACCGGAATGGAGAGATGCGTCTGGGTCAGCGCGGACTTGATATGGGCAGGCATGTCATCCGGGCCTTCTGTTCGATGGCGCAGATAGCTCATCTCCGGATGATCGGTATGCGGAACCAGTCGGCGAAAGAAGGCGTTCAGATCATGCAACACGTCGGGATCAGCATTCTCCTGAATGGTCAGTGACGCCGACGTATGCTGGCAGAACAAGGTAAGAAGGCCACCTGCTCGATTAGGGATCAGAGGCCTGACTTGTGACGTAAAATCATAGAGGCCCGGCCCCTGCGTTTCTATGGTGACGATCTCATTCATAAGGGGTAATTCATACTGGAAGATGGGTTCTGGCAAGATGGAGGGCGTACATGCGCTGGAAACAGGGACGAACAAGCGGCAATGTAGAAGACCGGCGCGGCATGAAGGGTGGCGCTGCAGCAGGTGGCGGCATTGGCGTGATCGCAATCGCCTTGATTGGTTATTTTGTTTTTGGCATTGACCCCAGTCAGACCATGTCGATGGCAAGCCAGTTTGGTGGTGCAGGTTCTGCGGAACAGCAATCTGGCGAAATGGGAACACCCGAGGACGATGCTGGCCGGTTTGTCGACGTGATTGGCACCAATGCCAACACCGTCTGGGCAAACTACCTACAGGGCTATGAGGCTCCAAATACCGTTCTCTATACTGAGGGTACCGGCACAGGCTGTGGTTACGGTCAGGCGGCTATGGGACCGTTCTACTGCCCGGCAGATCAGACGATCTATCTGGACCTCTCCTTCTGGCAGGAAATGGAGCAGAAGCTTGGCGCATCCGGCGCTGACTTCGCCAAAGCTTACGTGATCGCACATGAGTGGGGCCACCACATCCAGACGCTGACCGGAGCCTCTCAGCGTGTCCGCAACGCGCAGCAGGGCGCACGCAATCAGGAAGAGGCCAATCGTTATCTCGTCATGCTGGAACTTCAGGCTGACTGCTATGCGGGTGTTTGGGCCGCCAATGCTGCACGGGCGTCGAATGGAAATGTTGCGCTGGATTCGGGTGAATTCCAGGAGGGTCTCAAAACAGCCAATGCAATTGGCGACGATACGCTTCAGCGCCGTTCAGGACGCCAGGTGACGCCAGAAAACTTCACCCACGGTTCTTCTGAACAAAGACAGGAATGGCTGATGCGGGGCTATCAATCTGGTAATCCCGATTCCTGCGATACATTTTCTGAACTCTGATCAGACACAAAAACGGCCCCTTTCCGGGGCCGTTTTTTTTGCTTCGGACTTATGCTTCTACAGGGTTCGGGTTTTGTGGGTGAGACATCATCGCGGCCTCTTCACCCGTCACGTTGATGCCGAGACTTGCAGCGCCAGCCTCCAGATAGTCGCCCAGCGTCGGCACACCGCTTAGATAATTGGGAACATCACCATTGTCGCGGTCCCGTGCCATCGCTTTCGCTTCGGTCCATTCGTCTGCAGAATAGTTTCCGCGGCCAAGCCAGGTCAGCGCGACAAGGGTTTCCTGCTGATTGGGCTCTAACCCTGCAATCGCGGTCTCCAGTTCATAACGGGCAGGATTGTCTGGCTGATCCTCCAGACTATCAATTTCCCGATCGTCAGATGCGTTGGAGGCTTCTTCGGGGTCGCTCTCGGCTACAATGGCATCGAAACGCTTTGCCTTGAGAATGATTGCCGCAAGGCTGGCATCCGAAATTCCCAGATCGTCGATAAGTGGTCCGGTTTCTACGATTTTCATGATCGTTTCTCCTGTATTGTTCTACAGGAGTCTAACGCCCGGAAGCTGGCTGAGTTCAGTCAGCGCGCCAGATCAGTGCGACATGCTTTGAGATGTCGTGTCAGACAGGCTGATTCCAAGCGTCGCCGCACCCGCTTCCAGATAGTCTGCCAACATGGGAATGCCTGACAGATAGGTCGCCACGTCTCCGTTATCCCGGTCTGTCGCCATTTTACGAGCCTCAGCCCATTCCTCAACGTCAAAGTCACCGCGCCCAAGCCAGGTCAGAGCTACCAGAGTTTCCTGCTCATCTTCAGACATCGACGAAATTGTTTCCATCAGAACTTTTCGGGCCGGATTGCCATGCCCATCGTCATGTTGAGGCGCATCTCGCTCGTCGAGCTCATCTGCGCCATCCTCAACATCAGTCTCAGGCACGACTTCCTCAAACGCGCGCGCCTCCAGAATGATCGCCGCAAGGCTCTCCTCTGAAATGGAGAAGTTCTCGACGCGTGGTCCGGTTTCAACGGTTTTCATGGGCGACCTCCTGTCCGTGACGGCCCGGACAGCAATATGCCATGAAACAGCGGAAAATTCACCGGGCTTCAGCGTCGCACCGTTTCAGCGACGAAACATGTCGCCCAATGTCATCGCGGTCGCGCGAGCATATTGAGAAAGTGTCGGCGCGCGCCGGGTTGCCCGGTTCACGAAGTCGATGCAGTTCGATCCTGCCAGATGATAATCATGACCGAGGCGGCGATGCGCGTGATGCTCAGCATGATAGCCATCATCCATGCTGCGTCGGCGCTCCACATTGACGTCCCGACCTTGCGCAAACTCATCATAGGTCTGGGAAATCACCCCGCCCCGCTCACCATTATTGGAGACGATGCGTCCACCAAAGGTCACCACACCATAATGGCGCAGAACACCTGCAAAGCGCACGGACACGACATCGCCCGGCTGAAGATCATGTTTCGAATTCATCGAAAAACGATAAACCACAGACAGTATCAAGACAAGTCTGTTTTTTGCGAAAACAAAAAATGCGGGCCGAAGCCCGCATTCCATGGATTGATTGATCAGAGCTCAGATCAATCGAGACCGAAGTCGAAATAGCTGTCAGTCGTGCCTGCGCCGAAGATACCTGCAGATGTTGCAAGGCCAGCTTTCAGAACGATTGCGTACTCGCCCGGCTCAAGTGTCGTGTCGACCGTCGCTGTAAAGATACGGAAGCCGGCAGGTGCCTGGCTCTGGTCCGGCGACAATGTCATTGTGATCGGCATGATGCGGTCAGGGTGAATGCCTGTTGAGAAGCTTGCATAGCCGCCACCGATCAGAACTTCACGGGTGTCGTTTTCACGTGTGGCGAGGTGAGCGAGCGTGACGTACGCATCTTCCTGCGCATTTTCGGGCACGGCAATGGTGAAGCTCGGAATGGAGCTAAAGCGCGTTTTAGACTGACCACCAAGAATAACGGCATACTGGCGAACACCAGCAAAAGGACGCGACTGCATGCGGGTTGTTGGTGTCAGATAACGCAGGTTCTGAGCGCCCTCTGGCGTTGTCCCGATAACGGTTTCAGGGTTCATACCGGACATGGCAGGTTTGACGCTGGCTGTCGCAGACGGCTGAACGCCAACGATCATTGCCTGGATAACCTTGTCAGAAACACCGGCTTCTTTCAGTGCGACAAGCCCGTTTGCCGACGTATCGAACGACGTTGATGGCGAGCCACCGATAGCGGACAGAATCACGTCATCGCTCAGACCAGCCTTCGCCATTGTAACGACATCCGTGTTGGACATTTGTGCCGATGCGATAGGCGCCACAGACATCAGAGCCGCGGCTGCCAGAATTGATTTTAGTTTCATGTTTATCCCCAGATTGTGGTTTTGTGACCTTCGATTATGCGTGCTTTGATGTCAATGAACTGTATGTAATCTTTCGCAGCGCCGCGCACCCAGATTCCCAAAAACAACTTAAGTCACAGTAATTTCGGGATTTTTCTTGAAAACGCCTAGTCTTTCAGGCGGCTTTCAAGCTGGTTCTTGAACATCTTTCCATAGGGAGGGCGCAAGAATGAGAGAATCTCGAAACCGGTCTGACGAAAGATCGACTTTCTGTGCGAAAACTCCAGAAAACCGTCACGACCGTGATAAGCCCCCATTCCAGACGGCCCGATGCCGCCAAAGGGCAAATCTTCCTGACCGACATGGAAAATCACGTCATTCACAGTCACGCCGCCTGACGTGGTCGCATTCAGAATCCGGCGCTCTTCATGCTTGTCCGAACCGAAGTAATAAAGCCCCAGAGGCCGATCATGCGCGTTGATATAATCAACCGCCTCATCGACCACGTGATAAGATTTCACCGGCAGAAGCGGGCCAAAAATCTCATCCTTCATGACATCCATGTCGCTTGATGGATTCAGGATCAAAGTCGGCGGTATCTTGTGATGCGGCTGCTGCTCAAAGGCGTCGCCTGTCGGATTGAGCTCAACAATTTCCGCGCCCTTTGAGCGGGCGTCCTCAAGATAACCTTGCAGCCGATCATAGTGTCGCTGATTGATGACAGAGGTGTAGTCGTCATTGTCTTTCAGGCCAGAGGGAAACATGGTTTCAATGGACCGTCTCGCCGCCTCCACAAACTCTCCGACGCGCTCATCTGGCGCGATGACATAGTCAGGTGCGAGACAGATTTGTCCGGCATTCATGGTCTTCCCTGCCATCACGCGCGCGGCGGTCTTGTCCATGTCTGCTGACCGGCCAATGATCACAGGCGATTTCCCACCCAGTTCAAGCGTCACCGGTACAAGGTTCTCAGAAGCGGCCCGCATCACATGATGGGCGATCGACGTCGCACCCGTGAAAATAAGATGATCAAATGGCAGCCCGCTAAACGCCGCGCCAACCTCTGGACCTCCCGTCACGACAGCGATCTCGCTTTCGTCGAACACCTCCGCAATCATGCGCTCGATCAGCGCAGAGGTCGCCTCCGTAAATTCAGATGGCTTGATCATGGCTCGATTGCCCGCAGCGAGGATATTCGCAAGCGGCGCAAACGTAAGCTGAACAGGAAAATTCCAGGGCGAAATAATGCCAACACTGCCCTTGGGCTGAAATTCGAGCCGCGCTCCGGCACCAAGAAGGTTCAGCGGGAATTCGGCTCGTCGCTTTTCCGGCTTCATCCACTTTTTGAGGTGAGCCCTCGAATGCTTCAGCGGCGCAAGCGACCCGGCAATATCGGTAAAAGCGGACTGGTCTTTCGAGCGGTGCCCGAAGTCCGCGGCCAGTGCGTCACAGATTTCGCGCTGATATTTGACCAACTGGCTGATGCACCGATTGATACGGTCAATCCGCAGTTCAGCCGATGGAGCCCCGTCTCGGATGTGCGCTGCCTTCTGAACGTCCAGAATGGCGCGCATGCCTGCTGCATTGTCTGAGGTCATACCTCCCTCCCAGTCCTGTTTTTCAACAGCTTAAACCGGACAGGGCATCAGCAAAAGAATGCCGTTAGGTCAGCTCATTCAAAACAGGCGGTCAAACCGCCGTGACGTTAACGGACTGAGACTGAAGCTGAGCCTGACCGAAAATCGTCATGAAGCTGATATCCGTGGCATCCCGGCCATAGGCTATGCGCACGAAATCCTCTTCTCGGCCCAGACGGCTTGGATCAATCAAATGCCAGCTTCCGCCAAGCCAGACCTCGACAACCGCGTGAAAATCCGGCGGGTCGATGTTTGGTGCATAGACCGACACCATGCGCGCAGGAACGCCCACCGCACGCGCAAAGGCAATCAGAACATGCGCATAGTCACGGCAGACACCCTGGCGCTGCAGAAAGCTGTCGGTCGCTGTTGTCGTGGCGTCCGAAACTCCGGGCACATATTCAAAATGTTCGTAGATCCAGTTCGACATTTCGAGGATGAGATCACCACCCGTTGCGTTGCCGAATTTGCGGGACGCATAGGTTTCAAGTCGGTCGGATTCACAATACCGGCTAGGAAACAGATAGCTGATGGCTTCTGGTGGCAGCTCGCGTCTCGGCGGCACACACAGTCCGGCAATGGCAAGCGGCTGTCGTTCCACAATCACTTCAGCTTCATAGCGAATGCGCGTCTCGCCTTCTGATTCCGTCCACTGGCGGCGTCCCGGCGTTCCATGCTCTTCAAATGTTCTGAGGGGGCTCGATTTGCCGCGCACCGTCAGCCGGTCACGCACCAGACGCTGATCGGGCATGGGAATAGCCTCTACAGCCAACAACACATCGGTCGGCTCGGCAAAAAAATAGTCGAGTTCTGCGGCGATGGTGACGCGCATGAGCAATATCCCGGACAAGAGGAACAAAATACAGACTGTAGGTAAACTCAGACGCCCCTAACACAGGTTGTGGGGGCCTTGGCAAGCCAATTCCGGGATATTCTGTCGCGGACGCCGCAAGGAGGCTTACAAACACAAAAAAGGCGGCTGAAAAGCCGCCTCAGGTCAGTTTATGATTTTGACTTTCCGCGATAGACAAGCGTCTCATCTGTCTCGTGCTTCGGCTCTTTTTCGGCCTTTGACGGATCATGATGCGAGCCTCTATATACAAGGTCATCGGTTTCATCATCGTGTTTGACGCTGTCGCCTTTGTTCTCGGCTCCGCGATATCTAAGATCGGTCATAACAATCGTCCTTTCTGCGCAAAAGCTGCGCTCTACTGAACTCTACTCAGTCTCTGATTGTTTTTCTTATCGACTACAGACTCTACGAATGCCGGAGACCAAAGTTCCGAATGAATGTCTCTTCGCGCATTCAAGCGGTTCTGGCTTGAGCTGCACGGCATTCTGCGACACAAATTCCAGGAGAAGGAATTGGAGGGACACACATGACAGATACACCTATGGATTTTGAGACGCTGGCCATTCACGCCGGAACGGAGCCCGATCCCGCGACAGGTGCGCGTCAGGTTCCCATCTACCAGACAACCGCTTATGTCTTTCGCGATGCAGACCACGCGGCAGCGCTCTTCAATCTTGCTGAAGTCGGTTACATTTATTCGCGTCTGACAAACCCGACCGTCGGCGCACTCCAGAACCGGATTGCAGCCCTGGAAGGCGGCGCAGGCGCAGTCTGCTGCTCGTCTGGCCATGCTGCGCAGCTCATGGCGCTCTTCCCGCTCATGGGGCCCGGTAAGAATATCGTCGCCTCAACGCGCCTTTATGGCGGCACCTACACCCAGTTCACCCACACGATTAAGCGCTTCGGCTGGTCCTGCACGTTTGTCGACTTTGACGATCTCGATGCCGTGAAAGCCGCGATTGATGACGACACACGCGCCATCTTCTGTGAGACCATCGCCAATCCGGGTGGTTATATCACCGACCTCGACGCCATTGCCGCCATCGCAGATGACGCAGGCATTCCGCTCATCGTCGATAACACCACGGCCACACCTTACCTGTGCAAGCCGATAGATCATGGCGCGACGCTGGTCGTCCATTCTCTCACCAAATACATGACGGGCAATGGCACAGTCACAGGTGGCGTGGTGGTCGATTCCGGCAAGTTCGACTGGTCAGCCAGCGACAAATTCCCGAGCCTCTCTCAGCCTGAGCCTGCCTATCATGGCCTCACCTTTCATGAGGCGCTCGGTCCCATGGCGTTCACCTTCCACGGTATCGCTGTCGGTCTGCGTGACCTCGGCATGACCATGAACCCGCAGGGCGCGCACTATACGCTGATGGGTATCGAAACCCTGCCGCTCCGCATGGATAAGCACGTTGAAAACGCCGAGGCTCTGGCAAGCTGGCTGGAAACACATCCGGCAGTTTCTGCTGTCACCTATGGTGGGCTCGACAGCTCGCCTTACAAATCCCGTGTGTCTAAAATCTGCCCGAAAGGCGCAGGCGCTCTGTTCACCATCAGCCTGAAGGGTGGATATGAGGCCTGCACCAAATTCGTTGGCGCGCTGAAACTTTTCAGCCATGTGGCCAACCTTGGGGATGCCCGCTCGCTGGTCATCCACCCGGCCTCCACCACCCACCGCCAGCTGACGCCAGACCAGCAAATCGCGGCGGGTGCGGCGCCAGACACGGTCCGCCTCTCCATCGGCATTGAAGGCGTCGAAGATCTCAAAGCCGACCTCGATCAGGCGCTGAAAGCGGCGGGGTGATCTGTGGCACGGTTTGGCGCGCCAACTCCCATCCTGCGGATTTTCGATGAAGCCAAAGCCCGGGAATTCTATCTGGATTTTCTGGGCTTTAGCCTCCAGTTCGAACACCGCTTTGATGAAAACCTTCCCATTTACCTGGGTATTGAGCTGGGCGCTTGCGAACTCCACCTGAGTGAACACCATGGTGATTGCTCGCCGGGTGCACGCATCCGCATTGAGGTCGAAGACCTGCTGGCATATCTGTCGCATCTGCGCGCGAAAGACTACCGGTTTGCCAAACCGGGTGAGCCTGAAGAAGCGCCATGGGGAGAAATCAGTTGCACCCTGACCGATCCGTTCGGAAACCGGCTGACCCTTTTTGAAGAGCTGGCGTCACCCGACACCTAGCC
>NZUJ01000016.1 GCA_002701295.1 Ponticaulis sp.
CCATGACCTTGCCTTCAAGAATGAGCTGTTCCGCCTCGCGGCGAGAGCAAACGCCTGCATGCGCGAGATATTTGGCAATGCGGTCGCCATCCTCCCATTTTACTGGGGGGGCAAATTTAGATGGCTTGTTTGGGCGTGTGTTCCGCTGGTTTTGCGGTCGACCACGGCCCGTCTCCCGACGCTCCGTCATGATTGGTCCTTTCAATGAGCCGTGCGCTCTATCACGAAAGTTCAGCGGATGAAATAGACGAGCTTGAGGAGCGATAGAAACGGGACAGAAATGACAACGCCCAACCCAAGTTCGAGTGCTACCCATATCCAGTTTTGCCGGGTGGCTGCACCGTCATCTTTGTAAATTGAAAATACGCGCCCCAGACCGGCACCGATCCATGCCGCGGCCAGCGGTATGACGATGATTGGCGAAATCATCTGATCAAGACGCCAGAGACAAACGACTGTCGCCAGATGCCCCGCCACGAACATGCCGCCGAAAGTCGCGCGAAATTCTGACTGGCCTTCCTTGTTGCCAGGGATTGGTTCCAGGCCGACAGCTTTTGAGCCCCAGCTTGGCTTCAGCATGGAATAAAGCCCCATCCAGGCTCCGAACAGGAGAGCGGCGCTCGAAATCAGTTGAGAAATCATGGGGGCTCCAGGCTTGCGACCTAAGTGAACTAGCACTTTCAGGCTTTTTGGCGATATTTGAGGACAAGATTCGGGAAGGATGCGCTGAAATGGACGTCGATATCCTTGTACTCGCCGACAGGATCGGCGTTTTTGTGTTTGCCCTGTCAGGCGGAATTGCTGCCGTCCGGAAAGAAATGGATATTTTCGGCGTGATTGTTCTGGCATTTCTGCCAGCTGTCGGCGGGGGGACTCTGCGCGACATCCTGCTGGATGTGCCCGTCTTCTGGCTCGAGGATAATATCTCGCTGATGTTGGCCGCAGCTGGCGGTCTGGCAGCGTTTTTCTTCTACAAGTTCATCGAAAACTTCAGGCCGCTGAGATGGGCTGATGCGGTTGGGCTGGCCTTGTTTTGTGTAACAGGCGCTCAGAAAGCCGCCTTTCTGGAGCATAGTTTTGTTGTCGTGCCTATTATGGGTGTGATGACGGCCAGCGCAGGCGGATTGATCCGGGACGTCGTCGCCAATCAGGACCCGCTGCTTCTGAAAGAGGATATCTACGCGACCGCTGCACTTCTGGGCGCCCTGGTTTACGCCGTGCTCTGGTTTCTGGGCGTCAGCAGTCCAATCGCATTTGCAGCAGGGTTTGTTGCGGCGTTTGTGCTTCGGGCGCTTGCGATTGTCTTCAAGCTCAAAGCGCCGGTAGCGCGGCTTTGATTATATGATTCCAGCGTCTCGCCAGGCCTCTTTCGGCCAGCGACGGTGCATCCAGAACCATTGATCAGGGGTTTCCCGAACACGTTCTTCGACGAATGCATTGATCCGCTCGACTGTCGTGCGAATGTCTGCTTCCAGATCGCCGGTTTTCGCGATTTCAATCGGCTCGTGAACCGTCACACGGAACCGGCCCGGCCCCGTGCGCTCTGTTGAAAAGGGCACGATGGGCACATCATATTTCATGGCAAGTCGCGTCGGCCCGGGTGCTGTCATGGCATCATGTCCGAACAGCGGAACGGCAATCCCCTCATTGAATTTCTGATCATTCATCAGGGCCACGGCCTTATTGGCCTTGAGCGCATTCATAATCTCGCGCGTGCCAATGCCTTTGGGCGTGAGAACGGAAATACCATAATCATGACGGAGCTTGTTGAGCTTGCGGTCGATGTGCGGATTGTTGAGCGCACGATAGGTCACAAAACAGTCGACGGGCCGATTGCAAATCACGCTCGCCATAACTTCCCAGTTGGCAAAATGTCCGGAAATGAATACGGCACCGCGGCCAGATTCCCGGATAGCGTCCATGCGTTCCGGATTGACGACTTCGACCCGGCCATTGGGTTCATAAGGATCAATCTCGGGCAAATGAGGCAGTTCACCCGCGGTTTGACCGAAACAGCTCCATGCGGCGAGTGCGGTGTCTTTGATCTGTTCGTCATCCCAATCCGGGAATGCCAGGCGAATATTGCGCAGCGCTGTTTTGTGCGCCGATGTCATGGGGCCGAGTTTTTTGAACAGCCAGCTGCCGAAGCGCGCTGCCCGATCAATACCCATGGCGCGGAATGGTGCCCAATAAAGCACATCCCAACCAATGGATTCGATCCGCCACTGAAGCTTCTGGCCCCAGCTTGCGCGGTTCTCCACGTCTTTGGATCGCATGTATTGTTGTTCGGCGCTCATGGTTTTGTCCTGGTGAGCGGCGCTAATAGGTCGTCCAGACGCGAGTCGTCAAACTCTACTGTCACCGGGAAGGCGAGAATATTCTCCCGCCGGTCTGCCGATAGACGGACAAAATCCTTTTCCGTGGTGATCAGTCGGGCCGACCGTTCGCTTGCCAGTTTCCGAAGGAAACGCTGGTCTGCGTCTGAAAATGTGTGGTGGTCGGGAAAGGGTATGGTTTCCACCAGCTCGCCGCCACACGCGATCAACGTGTCGAAAAATTTCTGAGGACGTCCAATTCCAGCGAAGGCAACAAGGGGGCCATCGGGTGCCGGACCGCGCGGCGTGACCTGGCCCTGAATGACAGGACCATCGAAGTTTGCGAGTTCGGGTGGGGGATCTGTCATCTCTCCCATGACGATTACTGCATCAGCCCGCGCAAGGCCGCGTGAAACGGGTTCACGTAGCGGTCCTTTTGGGAAGACATGGCCATTCCCGACCGGATTGCCGCCATCAATGATGACAATAGACAGGTCTTTCTGGAGCGTCGGGTTTTGATGGCCATCATCCATGATGATGATCTGGACCTTGTCATAAGCCATATTGTGGGCGCCCGCGACGCGGTCGGCAGAAATCCACGCTTCGCCAGATGACGCCAGCATGAGAGGTTCATCGCCAACCATGGCTGCTGTATGGAGGTTTGTGTCGACTTTAAGCGGGCCTTTGTGTTCGCCTTTATATCCCCGTGACAGAGAGGCGGCGCGGATGCCTTGCCGGGTGAGCCAGTCCCGTACATAGGCAACCACCGGCGTTTTGCCGCTGCCGCCAACCGTGAGGTTGCCCACGCAGATGACGGGAATTCCGCAGTCTTCAGGTTCTGTGGTGTCGATGCGTCTCTGGCCGGCCCAGGCATAAAGGCTGGAAAGGGGCGTGAGCAGCTGACGCGTGACAGGTGCAGAACGTCGGCTGTAGCGATCCTGTTCATGCCAGAATGTTGGCTCTTTCATCGGCGGCGCCTCTTTTCAAGGATCGCCAGAACTACGTCGCGAGTCTGGTTGAGAGGGGCTTCACCGGCAAGGTATTGAGACAAGCCCGAACTGAGATTATCCGGAAGAGGTTTCTCTGAGGTCATGTTCGCAATAATGCGATTTTCGAGATCAGTTTCATTCTCAGCAAGCTCAGCCACGTCTGCTTTGACCATATCAGCAAATTCCTGCTGGAAGTTGGAGATATCTGAAAGGCTGATCACGGGCTTGTTGAGCTTGAGCGGCTCAATCGGGTTGTGCCCATGAATATCGAGGCCAGGCATGCCGCCGCCAAGATAGATCAGTTTTGACAGCCGGATCCAGAGGCCAAGTTCGCCCAGCGTATCACACAGCCAGATGTCAGCTGAGGGATCAGGCAAACCGCCTTTTGAACGTTGATAGACAGATGCGTCCTTGAGTATCTGGTTTATATCTTGTGCGCGCTCCGGGTGCCTCGGCGCGATAATCAACAGCGCACTTGGCAGCTGTTGTTTCAAGCTGTGAAAGACGGAAAGAATGACCGCTTCTTCGCCAGGATGCGTTGAGAGTGCAGCCAGAACCGGTCTGTCGCCCACAATCTTTGAAAGTGAAGCAAGCTCATGTTCATCTGCAGGCAGAGGAGGCGCTGCATATTTTACATTGCCGGAGTATCTGACTTGCCGACCTGCAAACTGCCTCAGCCAGTCATAAGTTGAGTTGTTGGCAGCCAGAAGCTGATCAAAACCGCCAAATATCTTTCGAGCGAGCGCAGGAAAGCGCATCCAGCCATCGCGGCTTTTTTCGGTCATTCTCGCATTGATCAGAACGCGAGGAATGCGCTGTTTGTCGAGCTTGCCAATCAGATTGGGCCAGATATCGCCTTCTGCAAAAACCGCCATGTCGGGTGTCCAGTGCGCCAGAAACCGTTTCGACGCAAATGGCGTATCGAGCGGAGCCATCTGATGAATAAGGTCCGGTAGATTTCGTCGGGCGATAAGATCAGCAGAGGTCTGGGTTTGTGTCGTGATCACGGCATGCACGTCGGGTCGTTCGGCTTTGAGGGCCTCATAAAGGAGAAGCAAGACCTGGCTCTCGCCAATGCTTGCGCCGTGCATCCAGATGAGAGGGCCGGCTGGTCGCGTCCTGCTCGCATAGCCGCGACGCTCATCAAGACGGGAGGCGTCTTCCTTGCCAGACTGAACACGCTTGTTCAGGACCAATGGCAGGAATGGATCCAGAAGACCAGTAAGGCCTTTATAAGCGGACAGAACGAAGGTCATTTGGCCGCCAGCTCGTGATTTGATGCTGGATCAGAGGGTGTTTGCGCGCGTGGCTCAGGCGGTTCAAAAGTGCCGCGGACGATGTCTTCTGCGCGTTTCGTTGCCGCATTCAATGCTGCTTCCAGCTGAAACCGGATCGCCTCTGAGTTCTCGCCGCGAGAAACATCAATCGGAGTGCCCATCACAATGGCGCCACGCGTGAACGGAAAGGGTATAACGAACCGATCCCAGCTTCTCAGTCGTTTGGAAGGTGCGGTTGCTACAGCGTACGGGATAATCTGCGCGTTCTTACGTTGAGCCAGAAGCACGGATCCAAGACCAGCACGCTGGCGCGGCCCTCGCGGACCATCGACAGTCAGACAGACGGCATTTCCTTCGTCGAGGAGTTGACTGATTTCCCGGATTGCTGCCGCTCCGCCTTTATTCTTGTCCTGCTTTTTCTTGTTTGAAGCCGATCCTCGAATAACCTGAACGCCAAGTCTTTCAGCGGCCTGCGCGACAAATGCACCGTCGCGAGATAGAGAAATCAAGATTGCCGGTGGCTTTTTATGACCTCTACGCTTTCGTAGAAATTTCGACCACATAGAGGGAATTAGAAAAATTCGGGAGTGCCAGCTCGCAACAATGAAGCCCTCAGGCCTGTCCCAAAGGGCGTAGAAATCATCCAGTCCTTCAACAGTCCAGCGAATCGTCCGCCCAATGAGCACCATATAAGCCCAGATAATCCATGACAGGACGGTCTGAATCACAGGAGATCGCAAGAGAGATTTCATGAAACAGGCCATACTCCGTGTCGAACCACTGCGCAAAGTCAAAGCTGCACATTTACCTGTCCGAAACGCTAAGGTAATGGCTCGATATGTTTCGTAAAACCCCTGAAAGTGTCGCCCGCCGTCAGGCTCGAGAAGCCCGCAAAGGCCCGATTGACCTCAGCACCGAGAAAGGGCGCAAGCGTGCGCACTATGAACTCACTTGGGGGGATCATGGATTTCTGCGCGCGAAGTTTAGAAATCTGCATCAGATTTCTGACGAGATGTGGCGCGCCAATCAACCATCTCCGATTCAGGTGAAAGCCTATGCAGAAGAGCTGGGCATCAAGACGATCCTGAATCTTCGAGGCGAAAGCCCTAAAGGATATTATTTGCTCGAGAAAGAAGCCTGTGAGGCCAACGGCATTGAGCTGGTCGACTTTCAGGTTTTTTCACGCGATACGCCAACGCGTGAACGCATTTTTGAAGCCGATGAGCTGTTTCAGAAGATCAAATATCCTGCGCTGATGCATTGCAAATCTGGCGCTGATCGGGCCGGGATCATGTCGGTGCTGTACAAGACTTTGCGCGAGGGCGTGCCAGTTTCCGAGGCCAAGCAGCAGCTTTCCTTCGACTATCTGCATATCAAGCACGGTAAAACCGGCGTTCTGGATGCTGTGTTTGAAGCCTATGAAGACTTCAACGCCAAAACACCGATTTCATTCCGGGATTGGGTGAGCGAGCACTATGATCGAGAGGCGATCAAGGCGGAATTTCTCGCCAGTGGACGCGGCAAGCTGAAACTCGATCAACTTCTCAGACGCGAATAGCTTTTCACTTCCGGGCGATTGTTGTACGGCCCGGCTTTGTCTACAGTGTTCAAGGGCTTTTTGGGAGGCAGACATGAAGTTCTTCGTAATCAACAGCTTTCGGCTGATGGTTTACCTCGTTTATCCGGCGTTTATTCTCTCTGCGGGTGCGAACGGGTTCATCAATGGCGACATAATTGCCGATCGGCTGGGGTCAGACATTTTCCTGAACCGGTTCGTGTCAGGTCTTTTCGGACTGTTTCTTGGCTGGGTGATTGCAACACTGGCAGCGGGATTGATTATCACTTTGCTCGATATTCGAGACGACGTGAACGACCTGTTGCGCATTGCCGAAGAAAAGTTCGACAAGTAGCGCTTTCCTCAAACTCCGGGCGGTGTGAGTTGCAATTTCGCGATTCCCGGTACATCTGAGCTGCATGACAAATATTGATTTCGGACAAGTCCTCGACAGCGTAATCGAACGCGCGCTGAAAAATGGGGCAACAAGTGCTGACGCTGCGATTGATCATTCAACGGGCGTCGATGTGTCTGTACGTAATGGTCAGCTCGAAACCATTGAGCGCGACGATTCCATGGGTATCGCCTTGCGGTGTTTCGTCGGTCAGAAGCAGGCACATGTATCTGGTTCTGACCTGTCTGATGATGGCTTGAACGCGCTGATTGATCGATGCGTCACGATGGCGAAGATCGCCCCTGAAGATCAGTATGCAGGGATTGCCGCGCCCGAAGAGCTGGCGACCGACTATCCGGATATTGAGCTGTGGGGCGATGATCCCGTCGAACCTGAGGTATTGGAAGCGGAAGCCATTGCCGCCGAAGCCGCAGCGCGCGCTGTTCCTGGTGTAAAAGATGTTCCCGGGTCAGGATCGAGCTGGTCAGTCGGCGAGGCCTGGCTGGCCGCATCCAACGGTTTTCGCGCCCATAAACGCTCGTCTCTGTCTGGTGTGGGGCTGTCGGCCATTGCGGAACGAGATGGCGTGATGGAGCGCGACTATGACAGTTGGGCGACCCGATTGCGGGCAAACCGGCCAACCCCGGAAGCGATTGGAAAGATAGCTGGCGAACGCGCGGTCGCGCGCCTTGGGGCCGAGAAGCTCGAAAGCCAGAAAGCAGCGGTCATGTTTGACCGGCGCGTCTCGGCCTCGCTGATTGGTGCTCTGATCGGCGCAATTTCTGGCACAGCGATCGCGCGAGGAACCAGCTTTCTGAAAGATAAGCTGGGTGAGAAGGTATTCAGCTCAGGTGTGGAACTGATCGATGAACCATTCCTGGCGCTTGGCCTGGGCAGCCGCGGCTTTGATGGCGAGGGACGTCCCGTTCAGGTGACAAAGCTGATTGATGACGGCGTGCTGACCACCTGGCTTCTCAATGGACCATCTGCGCGGCAATTAGGTCTGAAGCCAAACGGCTTTGCATCGTCCGGTTTCGGAGACCCTCCAGGCATCACGACCTCTAACCTCAAACTACAGCCCGGTTCGCAATCGCCAGAAGAGCTGATCGCGAGCGCTGGAAAAGTGCTTCAGATCACGGAGATGTTTGGACCGTCGATCAATCCGAATACTGGCGACTATTCAGTCGGCGTTTCCGGTGTCTGGCATGATGGAGCAGGTAATCAGATTCCGGTGTCGGAAATCACGGTGGCGGATAATCTGGTTGATATGTTTGCGCGCCTTATTCCTGCCAATGATCTGCAATTGCGTAGTCGCACCAATGCGCCCAGCCTGATGATTGAGGATATGACGATTGCCGGTCGGTGACCTTCATGCTGATCTTAGACTCCTCCGGGACTCTGCCCTCGAAGCGGGGGCCATTGCGATGACCTATTTTGAAAGCAATGTGAAAACCTGGGAGAAGGAGCCAGATCATCCGGTGACCGAAGCGGATATCGCGGTGAACGACTTCCTGGCGGACAAGTTGCGGTCCGCCCGACCTGACTATGGGTGGTTATCCGAAGAAAATGCAGACACGCCAGAAAGGCTGTCATGTGACCGCGTATTCGTCGTTGATCCGATCGATGGAACACGTGCCTTCATGAATGGTCAGCCGCACTTTTGCGTTGCGCTTTGTGTTCTGGAGTTCGGAGAACCCGTGGTTTCGGTGCTTTACGCACCTGTGTTCAACGAACTCTATAGCGCGCTGATTGGCCACGGCGCGCGGTGCAATGGCCGCTCGATCTCTGTGAGCGAGAAGGCTGAGGTCGATAACTGCCGGATGATCGGCGATGCGCGTCTGTTCAATCATGATGACTGGCCGGACGTCTGGCCAGAAATGGTTTATCCCGATGTACATCCCAACTCGACAGCCTATCGCATGGCCCTTGTCGCTGATGGTCGTTGGGACGCTGTCGTCATCCTTCGGCGCAAATTCGACTGGGATGTCGCTGCATCAGCGCTCCTTGTCACAGAAGCAGGCGGCAATGTGAGTTGCCATTGGGGTGATACTTTCCGCTATAATCGTCAAATAGCTGCCCAGAGGAGCTTGATTGCCGCAAACCCGGTGTTACACGGACAGTTGACTGGTCGGATGCGGCATATCGAACTGCCGGAGCCGAACGACTCGTGATACCGCGAGTAAACGATTTGACCTGGAGACAGACAGATGAGTGGACCTGCCGAATCTCAAACCCAGCTTCTTCACATCGTCATCGGTGGCGAGCTGAAAGACGTCACCGGCGTTGAATTCGAAGATCTGACGAAGGTCGACTTTGTCGGCGCTTACCCAAATTACAAAGCGGCGTATGACGCATGGAAGTCGGCTGCACAGCGCACCGTTGACTCTGCCGAAACACGTTACTTCATTCTTCACGCTCACAAGCTGCTCGATCCGGAAACGGGAGCTCACCATAGCGTCTGATCCGTCTGTGCCTGAAAAGGCCGGACTGGCGAGGCTGTTCGGCCGGTTTTTTACCGCTCATTGGGGGTGGTTTGCTGCCGGAACGATTGCTGCGGTTGTCACCAGCCTTGCGGGTGTATCGCAGGGCGTTCTGGTCAAGTTTGTTGGCGACACGCTTCAGTACATGATCGGCGATGACATCGCTACGGATAGCCTTGTCTATCGGTTTGGTATTCCAGGCATCGGGCTGATTATCGGGCTGACTGTCGCGATTATCATCGTTTCCATCGTCAGAGCGGGATCGCTCTATACGATGACGCTCGCCAACAATACGGGCGTGCAGCGGGCGCTGGTTGATATTCAGAAAGCTCAGTTCGATCATCTCACCTTCGGAGACTATGCGCGCCTCACTGATGCGGCATCGGGTGAGTTTGTGTCGCGATTTATCAACGACACCAATGCTATTCGCGAGGCGGGTCTCCGGGTTGCGAACAATCTGACCAAAGGCGTGGTGACAGTAATCGGCGCGCTGGTTTCAATGTTGCTGATCGACTGGCAACTGACACTGGTCATGCTGTTGGCCTATCCCCTGGCATTTGGCCCGGTGATTGCGCTCGGCAATAGCGTGCGGAAACGCGCCAAACGCGCTCAGCAACAGGTCGGCGAGGTGACATCGCTCCTGTCTGAAGGGTTTCAGGCAGGGCGTGTGGTCAAGGCCTATGGGCTTGAGACCTATCAGAGCGACCGCATGAAGCGGGGCTTCAAAGACCGTGCGCGGCTTTACCTGAAAGTGCTGGCGGACAAGGCGGCAGTCGATCCGATTCTCGAGGTGGCTGGCGGAATTGCCATTGCGGGTGTTCTGGCGATTTCGGCATGGCGGATTTCGCAGGGCGATTCCACGCTTGGCGATTTTCTGAGCTTTCTTGTTCTGGTGGGTATTGCTGCGCCGGAAATCCGAGCGCTTGGGACGCTGAATGCAGTGGCGCAGGAAGGCGGCGCTGCGGCGGATCGCGTATTTGAGGTTCTGCTGTCTCCTGACAGGATGGCCGACAAACCGGACGCCAAAGCGATATCTGGCGTTAAAGGCGATGTGCGCTTTGATGATGCCAGGTTCGATTATCCGGATGGCAGTCCGGCGTTGAAGGGGTTGAGTTTCGCTGCGACTGCAGGCCAGACTATTGCGATCGTCGGACCAAGTGGCGCGGGCAAGTCGACCGTCTTCAATCTGCTTCTGAGGCTTTACGACCCGGCATCGGGACGGGTTCTGGTCGATGATCAGGATATCACAGGGCTCCGCAGTGCGGACTTGCGGGCGCAGATGGCGTTGGTCGCGCAGGATGCGGCGCTTTTCGACGACACCATTCTGGCAAATATCCGTTTGGGAAAGATCACCGCCAGCGATGATGAGATTATTGCAGCAGCCAAACGAGCGGATGCTTTTGACTTCATTCAAGGGCTACCCGGCGGGTTTGAGACGCCAGTCGGTGAACAGGGACGTAACCTTTCAGGTGGGCAACGTCAGCGTATTACGCTTGCGCGGGCGATCCTTCGGGATGCGCCAATCCTGTTGCTGGATGAGGCGACCTCAGCGCTTGATGCCGACAGCGAAGCGCGGGTTCAGGCGGCTCTGGCGGAGTTCGCCAAAGACCGTACGACGCTCGTCATTGCACACCGATTGTCGACGGTACGGAATGCCGATCAGATTTTGGTGGTTGAGAATGGCCGGGTTGTCGAAACCGGCCGCCATGACGAACTGATGGCCGAAGGCGGAGTATATGCGCGACTTGCAGAGCTGCAGCTGAACTAGCCAGAGCCATCAGGCCTGTGCGGTTTCAAGTGGAAACTCACTTGCTGCCTTTCGAAGAAACCCTGCGAGGTTTTCAGCCGTTTCAGCCCCTTGTGCGGCAATCTTGCGGTTAGCAATGAAGGTGGGGACACCCGAAATGCCGAGTTGCCGGAACATGGCTTCTTCCTGCTGAACAGACTGTAGATCCGCGTCGCCGGCCAAGAGGTCGAGAAGCATGGCGCGGTCGAGGCCATTGTCAGCGCCAATATCGGCGAGTGTCTGCGCATCACCGATATCGCGATGCTCGGCGAAATAGGCATGGAAAAGGGCGAGCTTCACAGCATGCCCTTTGTTCTGTCCCTGAGCCCAGCGAAGCAAACGATGTGAGTTCAGCGTGTTTGGGCGAATCGTCATGCCGTCAAAATCGAAGGGAATGCCTTCGTCTTTCCCGTATTGCTCAAGAGCTTCACGCATTTGCGCCCACCGGTTTTTCTGCGCGCTGGCTGCTTCCGCATCTTCAGGCCCAAACTTGTTCCGCATATAGGCTTTGTAGTCGATGCCCTCGCGCGGCACGGTTGGATCGAGCTGATAAGCGCGGAAGACAACCTGAGTTTCAAACTCGTCTTTGGTGAGTGCAATTGCATCATCAAGGCGCTTCAGCCCGAGCCAGCACCAAGGGCAGACGAGGTCCGAAACCATATCAATTAAAACAGTCATGTTCTGAGTCTGCCCTGAATTTGGGACGCAGTCATGGTCTGATCAGGCAGGCGTCACAGCTTGCCTTGAACTGGCCTGCTTGAGAACGCGCCAATATCCGGCCTCCACCTCCATCTGTTCGACAGTGCCGTCCCTGGAGAGAAGCCGATGCGCTTCGGCCAGCCGATAGCAGGGAATGTGCATGAACATGTGATGTTCGCAGTGATAAGCCACCCAATAAGGAGCAATGAAGAGGCGTTCCAGAAAATTTGTGCGCGTGGTTCTGGCAACTCGCATCGGGTGATTGGAGCCATCAAGGCAGGCATGTTCAGCAATGTTTCGAAGGCGAGTCACAAGCTGGTTCCATGTCGCCAATGGCAGAAGCCATAGGACAGGATAGGCCCACCAGCCGATCAGCAGCGTCAGGACGACAAGCAGTATGAGATTTGTGAACAGAAACGGGATCACGGCTTCCCGTGCCGTCTGAGCGCGATTGTTTCGTCCTTTCGCCTTCCGGATACCCAGGCCCAAAGCGTTCGCAAACTGATTCGTGCGCTGTTTGAGAAAGGTCTGGCCGGTCAGGTCGCGACTGATTTTTCTGCGCAGTGATGTCCGCGTAATGGGAAACGGAGCGGAGAGGATAAGGTCTGGGTCCTTTTCCGTCTGCGCCCATTTGTGGTGGGAAAGGTGATAATCTCTGTAGTTCTTCAGATGCGCGCCGACTGGTGCTGCGCACAACCACTGACCGACCCAGTCATTCACCTTGAGTGAGGTGGATAAGCCGCCATGTGCTGCCTCATGCATCAGGATAGCGAGGCCCAACTGCCGCGCACCGATCAGCATGACAGCGAGGAGAACAGTGAGCGGGTTCGGCCAAAGCGCGACCATCGCCATGGACAGCGCGATGATCCCCCAGGCGTGGGCAATCATTCCAAGACCCAATAGGTCCGACCGTTTGCAGATTTTGGCCCAGTCTGTGGCTGTAAACAGCTTTGTGGGCCTGAGTTTTTGAGGCGTTTCCATGCTTCAGATTACCATCTGGATGGTCACCACTCAATCGTGACGTAGCGTCAGTCGAGTTGTAGAAGCTCTCCGCCGAACAGGCTGCGATAGTCCTGATTGAGGTATTGTTGAAACGTCTTCTGGGGAATGTGGATGATGTATTCGCCCTCATCTCGCGCGCCAATCCTGCCAGCTTCGTAGTAAAAGCTCATTCCGCCAATCCGGTTTGGCAATGACGACGGGGCGAAAACGACAGGCGCGCCATCAAGAAAAGAGACTGGCACATCTTCTCGACAATCCATTGGTTCGCCATTGATCGTTGCTGCACCAAGTCTGCGTTGTTTCTCTCGTGCAAGATTGCGGCACAGAACCCGGTCGAGATTGAGATGGGACGTCGCGCGATCATCAAACAATCTGTCGAGGCTGAAGGTTTCCGGGCGCAGGGAATTATGGACTGACGAATAGAATACCAGCTCATGCGCGTTTTCACCGCGATGGATGTAGTCAGTTCGAAGAATACTTGAAAGCGGACCGGCTTTCGCTGTTTGCGTGAAAAAGGTCTCTACGCGCCAGGCCTCGCCAGTGCTTGAAGCGCCCTCTGCCTGCCTGCGAAAGCTTTCGAGAATATTGTTTTGATCGGCCATGAGCGCGGCATGGAGCTCGGTTCCGGGTTGAATGCCAAAGCTCGATGCGCGGTAACGCAAGTCGTCGTTTTCGGCCTCCAACAGGATGCGTTCGTCGACAAACTGGTCAGGCGAACCCGCGATCTGTGTGCCGAACCGGGCTTGTAACCAGGGCGTCAGGAAGTTCTGAGCGAGAATGATACCCGCACCGACTGAGAGTCCGAAGAGCGCTGCCACAAACAGGGCGCCGCCCATGGAGCTGCGGCTGACATCCTTGTTAATATACATTTTTGTGTCATTTCGAGCCGAAATTGATGTTCAGCTCATCAGCCTTGCAAAGACAAAACCACCGTCACAATCAATCCGAAAACGACCAGCAGACCTGCATCGCGGTTCGATTTGAACAGCTTGAGGGCCGCAACATCCCCTTTCATACGGAACACCACAATCTGATAGAATAGGTGTGCAAAATAGGCCGTAGCGATCATGATGCCGGGAATGCGTGGGCCAGCATTCATCATGGCCAGCCCAAGGAAAAGAACACTCGCTGCATAGATGAGACTGATAGCCGATAGAGAATGGTCACCGAACAATCGGGCAGTCGACCGAATACCCATCAGAGCGTCATCTTCCACGTCCTGCCGCGCATAAAGCGTGTCATAGCCGATGGTCCAGGCAATCAGGCCAACATAGAACAGGACCGGCCAGAGAATATCATTTCCGCCTGCCGTCAGATAACCCACGGGAAAGCCCCAGTTGAAGGTCATACCCAGCCAGGCCTGAGGCCACCAGGTGATGCGTTTCATATAGGGATAAGCCGCGACCAGTGGGATGGACAGCAAGGCAATGATTTTGCCGCCCATAGGCAGGGCGAGCCAGACCAGAAAGCCTATGCCGACCTGCGCAAACAGCCATATCCAGGCCTCAGTGAGAGACACATCGCCCGCAGGCAGTGGACGCTGGGCCGTACGCGCCACACCGGCATCAAGGTCTTTGTCGGTGATATCATTATAGGTGCATCCTGCGCCGCGCATGGCGATAGCACCGATGCCAAACAGTATGCCGTAGATAAGGTTTTCCGGACGCCAGCCGACATCCAATGCGCCGAAGGCCAGTCCCATCCAACAGGGAATTGCCAGTAACCAGAACCCGATCGGGCGGTCAGCGCGGGATAGTCTGGCATAAGCCTGAAGTCGGCGAGGCAGTTGGTCGACCCAGGAGGGGGGCGCATCCGCCGGACGCGATGAAGAACTTGTCATGATGTTTTCCCTCGCTGAACTCATGAATCGCTACACAACAACACCATAGCTGTTTTTCTTGCTCTTGATGAAGGGAAATGCAAAGGGAAGGTTATGAGCACAAGGCCAAGACTTTTTGTTCCGACCGACCTGATGGCTGGAAGCCCGGTTGCGTTGGATGAAAACCAGTCGAAATACCTGTTCAGGGTTATGCGGCTGGACGTGGGTGACGAAGTTCGCGTCTTTAACGGTCGGCATGGCGAATGGCTGGCGCGCGTTGACCAGATTCTCGGAAAATCCGCGGGCCTTCTGAAGGTTGATGAATGTCTACGTGAGCAACGGAAGCTGACTGACCTCCACCTATTGTTCGCGCCACTCAAGAAAACACGTACCGATTTCGTCGTCGAAAAAGCGACGGAGCTTGGTGTTGAAGTCATCCAACCCGTCATCACCCAGTACACGCAATCCGAGCGCGTTCGAGTGGACCGGCTGACGAACATCGTCATGGAAGCAGCGGAGCAGACAGAGCGGCTGAATATTCCGCGCGTTCAGCAACCGCTTCACCTCATTCGCGCGCTTGAAGCGCTACCATCTGACCGACGCGTCTATTTTTGTGATGAGCGCGGCGACGATGAAGCCGCTGAGTGGGGCGGAGAGCTCAATCGTGCACGCCCCATGATCGATGTGCTTCAAGATCACGGCAAGGGCTCTGCGGCCATCCTGATTGGCCCTGAGGGCGGGTTCTCGCCTCAGGAGCGCGACGTTTTGCGTAAGACCGAGGGGATTTACCCTGTATCGCTTGGTCCACGCATCCTTCGGGCAGAAACGGCGGCGGTTGCGGCGCTCACGCTTTATCAGGCAATTTGCGATGACTGGCGCGCCGTTGAAGACGGCACTGGCCTTGATGAGTGAGTTCGCTCTTTAGCTCAGTTTCCAGATCAGCTCAGTCGCTGTCGTTTTCTTTTTCAGACCGCCGACAACACTGACGCTCTCCAGAAGATCAACCGTATAGGCATCGCCATAGAGCGCGCGAACCGCAGTTTCCGGCACGGCGAAGGGCGGGCCCGGCATCTGGCTTTGATCATAGTCAAACGTGATGAGGAGCTGAGGTGCCGTATTGGTCATGGAGACAAGATGCGGCGAGTATTTTGCTCGCATATCTTCTGGCAGTGCGACCAGAGCGGCCCTGTCATAGACGGCCGCGACGGGGCCCAGCATGTCAGCGGTAAGATGAAAGATATCGCCCACAAAGACGGTCAGTTGCGGAGCTGAGTAGACCTTGAAGGGGCCAGATTCAGTGACTTCTGGCGTCATGCCGACATCAACGAATAATTGTTTGATGGCGATCTCGCTCAGCTCGGCACCGACGACTTCGAGTCCTTGCGCCATGAGCCAGTGAATATCGACGGTCTTTCCGCAGAGCGGAAGAAAGATCTTGTCACCGGAGGAGAGATTCAGCGCATCGAAATGGTGTTCGAGCAGAACATTGGGGCGGCCTTCGTGAAAGGCGATCTGATCGTTTTCCCACCGCTCGTGCCAGAAGTCGTGTTCCATGCCTGCTCTCCGCTTAACCAGCCTCAATCATTCTATAGATGATGAGGCTGTATCGGTTTTGCTAGGCGTTTTCTTTCGCTTTATGCGCGTCCATCAGATCAGCAAAGCGCTGGAACAGATAGAAGCTGTCCTGAGGACCTGGTGAGGCCTCGGGGTGGTGCTGGACTGAAATGATTGGCTTACCAGCGACGCGAAGACCGGAATTGGTGCCATCAAACAATGACACGTGAGACTGCTCAACGCCTTCAGGGAGCGTGTCAGGATCAACCGTGAAGCCATGGTTCATCGAAACGATCTCGACCTTGCCTGTCTGCAGGTCCTTCACAGGATGGTTCGCGCCGTGATGGCCCTGAGGCATTTTCATGGTCTTGGCGCCCAGCGCCAGGGCAAGCATCTGGTGGCCGAGGCAAATGCCCAGAAGCGGCGTGCCGCTGTCGATCAGTCTGGCAATTTCCGGTCCTGCATAGACGCCGGTGGCAGCAGGGTCGCCAGGACCGTTTGACAGAACAACACCGTCCGGATTGAGCGCCAGAATATCGTCAGCTTTCGTATTGCCCGGAACGACCATACAGCGCGCGCCAATTGTCGACAGATTACGAAGAATGTTTTTCTTCACGCCGTAATCGACCACGACGACGGAGTATTTTTCATCGGCGAGAGGTTCGAAACCCGTCTCCCATTCCCAATTGGACTCGGCATGCGGATAACGCGCGAGTGGCCCGACTTCTTTCGCGAGGTCAGCGCCCTCAACACCGTGAAAGGTTTCGAGCTCTTTTCGCAAATCAGCAATCGAAACGGTCTCATCTGGTGAAATATTGGCCACAATTCCATTGATCATACCGGTTTCGCGGATACGGCGTGTGATCGCGCGGGTATCAATGCCAGAAAGGCCGACGATGTTTTTGCGGCGCAACCAGGCGTCAAAATGGTCTACGGCACGCCAGTTAGAGGGAGGCGTAATCGATCCGCGGAAAATCGCGCCACGAGCTGCGCGCGAAGCCTGCGGTGAACTTTCTTCATGATCGTCGCTGTTCGCTCCGACATTCCCGATATGTGGAAACGTGAACACGACAACCTGGCTGGCATAAGAGGGGTCAGTCAGAATTTCCTGATAGCCAGTCATCGCTGTGTTGAAACAAATTTCCGCCACAGCCGTTCCTGTCGAACCACACCCGCGGCCGAAGAACATATCGCCGCTTGCCAGAAGGAGAACTCCAGAAGCTTCAATGAGCTCTTGATCATCGGTCAGGAAAGGCATAATAGGGCGTCCTTGTTCTGTAGGAGGGCGGGTGTTCCGCCAAGGCAAACGCGCGAGGCCATATAACCCACCCGCGCCGAGGTCAAGTTAGTAACGTATCAGATCTGCAACGATTTTACTTTACTCACAACACGCAGCATTAAGAGAAGAACTCATTCATTCATGACAGTCACATCAGATTTGGCTCCGAAATTGCGCGCCCAGCTCGAGGCTGACCTGCTTCGCGCAGAGGCCGAGGACACTGAGTCCGTTGAAGCTGCGACTCTACGGCTCGTTATGTGCGCCGTCCGCGACCGTGATGCTGATGCACGCGCGCATGACGTTTGTCAGGGCTGCGACGATTCGGTTATCCGCGACGTTCTGGAACTGATTATCCGTCAGCGTGAGGATTCTGCGGCTCGTTACGAATCGGCTGGTCGTATTGAAATGGCTGACCGCGAGCGCGACGAGGCTGAAATCATTTCACGTTATCTGCCGGAACAAATTTGCGGAAAACAGCTCGATTCAGCTGTGAACGAAGTGATCGAAGATCTGAACGCACATGGGCTGAAGGATCTCGGCAAATGCATGTCCGAGCTCAAATCCCGTTATCCCGACTGTCTCGACCCGCTTGAGGCTGGCAAAAAAGTGAAAGCTGCGCTGCGCTAGTTCGGAGGCTGGCTTTCAACGTCTGCAATGCAGGCCTCCAGTGATGCGAGGTCTGTCGTCTGAACATCCCAGACCTTGTTCTCTACCGGAAACATTTCTTCAAAATTGGTATCAAACGCGCCCGGAATGTCGTCTGACCAGGTCGTTGTCAGGCTGTCATCATAGGCGATAATCACACTGCTGCCATTGGTTGTCTCCAGAGGACAGACAAAAGTGATCGGATGAGCGTATCGCTCAACCAGCGTGAACATATTGAGCGGCATTCCGTCATAAAGACTGTCGATCCGGAAATAGCGCTGACCCTCAAGATCGGGGGCAGGTGGCGGATCTTCTGCATTAGCCGGGCTGGGAAGCCTGACCCGGACGCATGGGTCAACCTCCGCAATCAAGCTGTTATAGAGTTCGAGATCTTCTTCTGAGGGCATGTCCGGATTGCTGGAAAAGCTTTCGAGAATCTGGATGACCGATTCTTCGCGATAGAAGACAGGCCGTGGGTCGCCATCCACGGTGCGCCAGGTGCAGAATGCGGCCGCATTTCGGCGCATGATACGGCGATAGGCGTCGAGGCTCTCTGCGGTTTCCAGAACGAGCATTCCCGGATCTGGCTGCGGTGAGGCAGCAGGCGTTTCGACGGTTTCAGGCGCGGGCGCTTCTGATGCAGGCTGTTCTTGCTGGCATGCCGAGAGGAGAGCCCCTGCAAGGGGGATGACGAACAGAATTGGAGTTTTGCGCATAAGTCCTCACATCACGGCGTTTCACGTCCGTGATGGCGGAATTTATGGGCGCTGTCCAATCGTGACGTTTACCAGATGCCTTTGACGAGACCGTTCCAGAGGTAGCCGCCAAATGTCGGTGCAAAATACTGGCGCGAAGGCAGTTCTCGCTTGTGCGGGGCCAGCGTGCCGTTCACCGCATCCTGCATGGCGCGAACGACGATTTCACGTGATCCTGAAGCGATACGCCAGATATAGGTGTGGAAGTTATCGCCCGGTTTGGTGTGGACCTGAGACTGATAAAGAATATCGCCGGTATCCACGCCCTCATCCACCAGGTGCACGGTTGCGCCGAAATGTTCGGGCTCGCCATTCGCAAGCGCGAAATAGCCGCCATACATACCGCGATAGGCCGGGTTGATGCCGGAGTGATAATTGATGAAGGGCGCGTCGATGGCGTTCAGAGTCTTCTTGCCGATCATCCGGGAGTTGATCACGAAAACGGCTTTCGGATTAAACTTCATCAGCGCTTCGCGGGCCGGCTGACTGTTCGGAGACGGTACGCGCACAATGTGCTCGGCATCGGGCATATTCGGGTTCAGCTCGTGTTCGGCGATCATGTCGTCAATCACTTGCTGGGTGCGCCCTTTGGTGAGTTTGATCGGAATACGCGCGGCCTGCATGCTGGCAACCTTGATCGGGCCGAGCATTTTCATGCGGCGTTTCCAGAACGTATTCGCCGGTTCGCCTTCCTCGAGAATGATCGGAAAGTCGCCGAACTCTTTGCGCAGGGCGTTGATCATGATCCATGTGTGAGGGCCGTCCGCGGCCATGGCGACGATGGGAAACTGTGCAGACATGAGACATCTCCGAGTTGATTTGTCGGAGATTTGCAGGATGCGTGCTAGTTTTGGTTGTTCAGGTTCACGTTCGTGTGAAACCGGGATGGCGTTTCAATATCCCGCGTCATGCTCTTCCAGCCCGATGCGCGAAATATCATACGGCGTCGTCTGATACATGTTGCTGATCCAGTTACCGAACAGAAGATGTGCGTCGCTGCGCCAACGGTTCATCGGCCGCTGTTGGGGGTTGTCGTCCGGGAAGTAGTTATACGGAAGCTGGATCGGCTTTCCGGCGTCCAGATCACGGAAATATTCTTCGGCCAGCGAGGTCGAGTCATATTCGATATGGTTGAAAACATAGAGCCGGTTGTGTGCGCGCTCATGAACAATACAAAGGCCGGTGTGGTCAGAGTTCATCAGAATCTCCAGCCCGGCCGTTTTCTTGATATCTTCGGCCCGACATTCTGTCCAACGCGAGACCGGGATCATGAAGTCATCCGAAAAGCCGTTCATGTAAGGCGATGACGGATTGAGGTTCTGGTGGCGGTACACACCGAAAGCTTTCGTATCGAGATTGTATTTCGGCACTTTGTGAAAGTGCCAGATCGCCGCCATCGCGCCCCAACAGATATTCATCGTCGAATGGACGTTTGTGGCTGTCCAGTCGAGGATTTCCGTTAGTTCCTTCCAGTAAGTGACATCTTCGAATTTCAGGGTTTCGACAGGAGCCCCGGTGATGATGAAGCCATCAAACTTCTGATGCTTCACCTCATCCCAGGTTTGATAGAAGGAAAGAAGGTGCTCTTCCGGAGTATTCTTGGACGTGTGGCCACCAATGCGAACAAGCGTGAATTCGACCTGAAGCGGACTGGCGCCAATCAGCCGTGCAATCTGAAGCTCTGTGCGGATCTTGTTCGGCATCAGGTTCAACAACCCGATGCGCATTGGACGGATATCCTGCCGGATGGCCACGCGTTCGGTCATTACACGAACGCCTTCTTCTACGAGGTGGTTTTTGGCAGGTAGTCCGTCAGGAATACGAATGGGCATAAGCGATCAACGTCCGGATCAGGAAAGGTTAGTATGGGCGTTCTTTACATGATGATTATTTTATAATGCAAAGTATTAGCGTGTTTCGCAGGTTTGGCCAGACGCCCCGCCAAGTTGTCAGGCTGTATGGGCTAGGGTTCGAAATCAGCTGAGAACCAGAGCGCACAATAAAAAATACCGGACCTGGTTAAAGGCCCGGTATTCGGATTGAGCTCAGCTCAATAGTCATTCGCCTAAGCGTGACTGATCCGGTCATTACCACGGGTCGCAATAATCCAGACAGCGTGGACGATGCCTGGGATATAACCCAGCAGTGTCAGAAGAATGTTGATCCAGAAGTGTGCGCCAAGGCCGACTTGCAGGAAAACACCCAGCGGCGGAAAAATGACGGAAAGAATAATGCGAAGAATGTCCATAAGGTGCCTCGTTTGAAATCTGTCTATGCAAATTCCAACGCAGTAAACCGCCTATGGTTTCACGAATTTTCTGACTTATCCGTTCAGACAGGGCTTGCGTCATCCGCCATGAGAGCTGCTGCATGAACAGGATGAGGGTGGGTTGTGTGCCAGTTCTGCCAAAAGGTAACACCTGCCAGAATGACACCACAAACGACAAATCCGAAAAAATAACGAACGAGATCACGCATGAGAAAGGCCTCCGGGAAAATTGGACAGGGAGACCGTCTCGATGCCCGCAGTCGGAGCGGCTGCAAGTTGCCAGGTAGGAAGAAGATTGTTGTTCGGGAAGAGACATTTCCTAAATCTCTCTCTACCACCTTAAACCTGTTAGTATGGTCGAAGACAGAAAGGGAAACCCCATGCATGCCCTGCAAACACTGATTTCCGCCCTGCCAAAAGCTGAGCTGCACCTTCATCTGGAAGGCTCGCTGGAGCCGGAGATGATGTTCGAGCTGGCAAAGCGAAACGGAGTGGAACTGAAATATGCTTCTGTCGAAGACATTCGTGCGGCTTATGATTTTTCCAATCTGCAGGATTTTCTGGACCTTTATTATCAGGGCATGGGCGTTCTGCTGAAAGAGCAGGACTATTATGACCTGACAGCGGCGTATCTGGCGCGGGCTGCCGCGGACAATGTGCGCCATGTTGAAGTGTTCTTCGATCCGCAAGCGCATATGGAACGCGGCGTGGCGTTCGATACGGTGTTGAAGGGTATTCGCCGTGCGCTGGAAGATGGCTTCATCCGGCATAATATCAGCTTCCGTCTGATCATGTGCGTGCTGCGCCATTTGAGCGAAGAAGACGCGCTGGCACTGATGGATGTGGCAACGCCTTATCTCGATCAGATTGACGGGCTGGGGCTCGATTCCTCTGAGCTCGGACACCCGCCGAGCAAGTTCAAACGGGTCTATGACAAAGCCAGTCTTTTGGGGCTGAAGCTCGTGGCGCACGCGGGCGAAGAGGGGCCGCCAGACTATGTCTGGGAGGCGTTGAATGATCTCAGGATCGACCGGATTGATCACGGTAATGCAGCGGCAAAGGATGAAAAGCTGCTAGAGCACCTGATCGAGTCTGGCATGACACTGACCATGTGTCCGCTGTCCAACCAGCGGCTGTGCGTGACGCCGGATCTCAAAGACAATCCGTTGGCAAAGCTGTTGCGGGCTGGCGTGCGCGTGACGGTGAACTCAGACGATCCGAGCTATTTTGGCGGCTATGTGAATGATAATTACCTCGCTATTGCTGACGCGCTGGACATGACCGCGCCAGAAATGGTTCAGCTCGCGCGGAATAGCTTTATCGGGTCCTTCTTGCCGGATGCGGAGAAAGAGAAATATCTCGATGAGATTGATGCCGTAGATTCGGAGTTGCTGGGGTAAGATGCCCGTTTGGACATGAGAAGTGCACGGTCAAATGGATGCGCGCCTATCGCCACAGAGCGTGTCTCTGTCGCGCGCTTAGGGTTTGATTTTCTGGAGCGATAGCAAGTCGGGTCAAACGGAGCGGACCCGACATTGGATTAGGCGTCTGTGTCGGGTTCAGCCGAATGGACTCCGGCTTCAATTCGACTTCCGCAACAAGCTTGTCGGCCAGTCCGGCGGGGGGCACGGGTCTGTTGGTTGCGGTGTGTGCTGTCGGCCGTTCACAGGTGAAGGCGCCCGAAGTGCAGCGGGAGACAATTGAGGCCCTCTGTCACGTGGCGAGAGGAGGCCCAGCGCCCAGACGATCATCCGCGCTATGCTCTGAGCCAACTCTTCGGCGCGTTCAAACATGGCAATAATTGCCGCGAGCCGTTCGAGCAGTTCAGCCGGTGAGGGGGGCTCCGCATCGGTTGGATAATCGACCTCGATGCGGTTTTTGCGGGTGGCGCGAACGGCGTTCGCAGCCACTGAGAAACCTGCGGATTTGAGCTCTGCTGCCGCAAGATTACGGATAAAAACATGCACCAGCGCCTCGGAAGAGGTGACCATGTGCGCGATGTCAGTTGAAACGATTGCCCGGCCAGATGTCTGGAGGTTTACCAGAGCGGTGAACAGTCGCGCCAGAAATACAGCGATCATCCGGCCGGGGCCAGAAGAGGCATAAGATATGGTCGGGCAGGTCGTGGGGGTCATGCAGCGAGTGTAGTGTTGAGTGGAGCCGGGTGGGATAAAATATCGGCGAACGCTTTTGGATCCCGGTCTTCGCTTCGCAAAACCGGGAAAGCTGGATCCTGAAACCGTCGGTCCGTCGTTTACGCTTCAAATTGCTGGATCAAATTGTTCACCATTCTTTCTGCGATGAAAACAATTATGAATTGCAGCTTTCCCGTTCTTGTAGTGTAACGCTCACAAGGTTCCGGGGAGTTGAGTGATGGTGAGTGTTGGGTCATCGGAGGATCGTGCCAGGTTTGCGCCATATCTGCTTGCTGATGAGAAACTGAAATGGGTCGGACGCCCGGGGCAGGGGCTGGCCGTGACAGCCATTGACGCTCTACTCATTCCGTTCAGCATCTTCTGGTGCGGATTTATAGTCGTTTGGATTTATATAGCAGCTCAGCACAGCCTCGAGTTTGCTCTTTTCGCGATTCCGTTTGTCCTGATGGGACTATTTCTTTTGATCGGACGATTTCTCATCGACGCGTGGATGCGATCAAACATCTTCTATGCGGTGACGGATCAGCGTGCATTGGTCCTGCGCGGCGTCTTCGGAACATCGGTTTCATCATATGACGTTGGTCCGGGGCAGAACATGCATCTTAAGCTCTCAGAGAAAAGCATCGGTACGATCGTCTTTGGGGAAACAAGTCCATTCGCAGGCTTTGGAAACTTCGATCTTAGCAAATTGTATCTGTCGGCATCTGCGAAAAACAAGTTTTTTCGGATCGAAAATGTTCAGCACGTTTATAAATTATTGATCGAGAATAAATAACAATTCACCCCATTATCCACAGGGTGTGCGGCTGTAACGCGGCTGGCATCATGGTGAATAATGTGTAAATTCGTTCAATGGTCGGACCCCGCTTCTCAGAGCAATTTATCAATGAGCTGAAATCCCGTGTGCGGATGTCGGATGTGGTCGGCCGCAAGGTGAAGCTGATCAAAAAAGGCAAGGAATGGTCTGGCCTGTCGCCTTTCACGGCGGAGAAGACACCGAGCTTTTACGTCAATGATCAGAAGCAGTTCTTCAAGGATTTTTCGTCTGGCAAATTCGGCGACGTCATCACCTTCATTCAGGAAACTGAACGGCTCTCGTTTTCCGAGGCTGTCGAAAAACTGGCCCTCGAGGCTGGGATGCAGCTGCCGTCCGATACGCCGCAGGCCAAGGCTGAGCGTTCGCGCAATGGCCGGCTTATGGATGTCTGTGAGGCAGCGGCGAGCTTTTTCGAGGAGCATCTGCGCGGGCCGGAAGGCGGGCCGGCGCGCGCCTATTTTGAGGGGCGCGGGCTGAAGCCTTCGAGCTGGAGCAAATATCGCCTGGGCTATGCACCTGATGACTGGCGCGCCCTGCAGACCCATCTCTCCAAGCTCGGCATGAAAACAGCCGATATGCTGGATGCAGGGCTGATCATTCAGCCGGATACTGGCAGGGACCCGTATGACCGGTTTCGGGGGAGGGTGATCTTTCCGATCGAGGATACGACGGGCAAGGTCATCGCTTTTGGTGGCCGGGCGCTCGAAAAAGACGCCAAGCCCAAATATCTGAACTCTCCGGAAACTGATCTCTTCCATAAGGGCCATCAGCTCTATCGCTATAAGCGCGCCCGGGAGGCAGCCGCCATGGCGGATGTGGAAGGCCTGGTCGTCTGCGAAGGCTATATGGACGTGATCGCTCTGTGTGAGGCGGGCGTTGAGTATGGCGTCGCGCCACTGGGTACGGCGCTGACCGAGGACCAACTGTCGCTTTTGTGGAAGGTTGGTGGAGAGCCAATCCTTTGTTTTGACGGCGATGATGCCGGGATCCGCGCTGCGCACAAGGCCATCGACCGGGCTTTGCCGCATCTGGAGCCGGGAAGGTCCTTGTTTTTTACCCTGTTGCCGGATGGGCTCGACCCGGATGACCTGATCCGTGATCGCGGCCCCGACGCCATGAAGGCGGAGCTCAAGGGCGCAAAGCCTCTGGTCGACCTGTTATGGCAGCGCGAACTGGAACAGGCGCCGCTGGATACCCCCGAACGACGGGCCGGGCTGGAGCAGCGACTTGAAATAGCTGTGGAAAGCATCAGCCATGTCGGCGTCAAGAAAGCCTATGGCCGGGAGCTGAACCAGCGCCTTCGCGATTTCCTGTTTCAGTCGCGCCGGGCCTCTTCGCGAAATGCCCAGCAATCCCGGGTGCCTGCAGCCAAGCCAGCACCTGAATTTAATGGCCGTGGACTGATGATTCTCTTGCGGCTGATTGACTCACCTGAGCTGTTGGAAGCCAGTCTGGAGCGCCTCGCAATCGCGAATTTTCCAGATAATGACGTCTCAGGGCTCAAAGATTCGGTTTTTGACATCATAGAAAGCGGTGAAGAGGTTGACCGAACGGGCTTGACAAGCCATCTACGTCTTCTTGGGAAGGATCGAGCTATCCGACTATTGCGATCACAACCGGCGACAACACCCTTGAGCCCCAATTCTCCAGAGGGCCGGGAATGGCTGAATGCCCTGGAACGGTTTTGCGCAGTAGATGAGCTCACCCAGGATCAGGAACGGCTTCATCGGGGAGCCGAAGGAGAAACGTTTGTTGCGACCCGCGTCACTCAAAAGGCGCGCCTGAAAACAGAAATCCGCGAGCTCACCAGAGGTGGTGAAGATGTTGACCATGTCGAAACCCGGTCGCATCTGCATGAAGCCCTCAAAGCCTTTGATGAAGCTGTGAAAAGAAAAACGGGTAAATAACCCGGCAGCCGGCAAGCTAACGGCTGTATCTGGAGACTGAACTGCATGAATAAAGCCGTTGCCCAGGAAGAAGACAACGAAACCGAAAACCAGGATGGTCCGGTTCTTGATCTGAACGATGCCAACGTCAAGAAATTCATCAAGAAGGCAAAAACCCGCGGCTACATCACTCATGATGAGCTCAATAAGGTATTGCCATCTGATGAGGTGAACCCGGATCAGATTGAGGACATCATGTCCCAGCTGTCTGAACTGGGCATCAGCGTCGTCGATTCCGAAGAGGAAGGCGAAGAAGAATCCGAAAAGAAAAACGAGCTTGCGACGGTTTCGGGTTCCAAAGCTGTAACCACCACAAAAGGTAATGCGCGCGGCAGCGACCGCACGGATGACCCTGTGCGCATGTATCTGCGCGAAATGGGCACGGTTGAGCTGCTCTCGCGTGAAGGCGAGATCGCGATTGCCAAGCGTATCGAAGCTGGCCGCGACGCGATGATCCGCGGCCTGTGCGAAAGCCCGCTGACCTTTGAAGCCATGATGGTCTGGCGCGAGGAATTGGTGAACGAAACCGTTCTCCTGCGCGACATTATCGACCTTGAAGCCACTTACGGCGCGGAGAACCCTCCGCCAGAGCCGGAAGAGGAAGAAGAGGACGAGGAAGAAGAGTCTGAAAACTCTGAAGAAGAGGGCGAAGACGGCGAGCGCAAGCGCGACGATGATGACGATGAGGACGAAGGCGCAGCCATGTCCATGTCGGCCATGGAAGCGGAATTGCGCGATGGCGTGACCTCCAAGCTCGACGAGATCGCGAAAGACTTCCAGAACTTCCAGGCGCTTCAGGAAAAGCTGATTGCCACCCGTATGGAAGGCAAGGATCTGTCCAGCAAGGATCAGGTCAAACTCGGCGAAATCCAGAACGATATCATCGAAAACCTGAAAACCATGCACCTCAACAATGCCCGTATCGAGGCGCTGGTTGAGCAGCTGTATGCGATCAACAAGCGCCTGATGGGCCTTGAAGGCAAGCTGATGCGCCTGGCTGACGCGCACGGTGTGCCGCGCAAGGACTTCCTCGACAGCTATCTGGGCCACGAGCTGGACCCGGAATGGATCGACGATGTCCGCAACAAGTCCAAGAAGTGGGAACGCTTCGCAGCGGCTGAAAGCGGCAAGATTGAAGATCTGCGGATTGAAATCACTGAGACGGCTCAGGAAATCGGTATTCCGATTGATGATTTCCGCAGGATTGTTTCTACCGTTCAGAAGGGCGAGCGCGAAGCGCGGATCGCGAAGAAGGAAATGGTGGAAGCCAACCTTCGTCTGGTGATCTCGATTGCGAAGAAGTACACGAATCGCGGACTGCAATTCCTCGACCTCATTCAGGAAGGCAATATCGGCCTGATGAAGGCGGTTGATAAGTTCGAGTATCGTCGCGGTTACAAATTCTCGACCTATGCGACCTGGTGGATCCGTCAGGCGATTACTCGGTCGATTGCGGACCAGGCGCGAACAATCCGTATTCCGGTGCACATGATCGAGACGATCAACAAGATCGTCCGGACGCAGCGCCAGATGCTTCACGAGATTGGCCGCGAGCCAACCCCGGAAGAACTGGCTGAAAAGCTCGGCCTGCCGCTGGAAAAGATTCGCAAGGTTCTGAAAATCGCGAAAGAGCCGATCAGCCTCGAAACGCCAATCGGTGATGACGAAGATTCAAACCTTGGCGACTTCATTGAGGACAAGGCGGCGCTTCTGCCTGTGGATGCGGCGATCCAGTCGAACCTTCGTGAAACCACGACCCGCGTTCTGGCTTCGCTCACACCGCGTGAGGAACGCGTTCTGCGGATGCGTTTTGGTATCGGCATGAACACCGACCACACGCTGGAAGAAGTCGGTCAGCAATTCTCGGTTACCCGGGAGCGGATCCGTCAGATCGAAGCGAAAGCGCTTCGCAAGCTGAAGCATCCAAGCCGGTCCCGGAAGCTTCGCAGCTTCCTCGATACATAAGAGAAGATGGGACGGGCGCTTTGGCGCCCGTTTTTTTAAGTTGAGAGACAGGGTGCCACTTTGGAAGATCGTTGTCGGGGCTGGGGTGTCAATTCCGGTCGGATTATTGTTTTCTCTTCTTGTTTCGGTGGTGCTCGTTCAAATTTTTAATGATCCCGCTTTTGCTTTTATTGGTCTCGGCCTCTTGTGGCTGTTTATACCTTTGGCGTTTGCGATCATTGGTATGATCTTCTGGCGCCAGGGCTGATGCATTTTGGGATCAGGATCACCCTTGAATTCCAGTATCGGAGCGATGTGGGATTTTTTGGGTCCCGGATGTAGCTGAAGCCATTCCGGGAAAGCTGAGACGATAGACTGTTCAGAAAATCAGTTCGTGGCGGGATACCAACGTGTTTCTGATGCGCCGTCGTCGAGTTCGATATCAGATTTGAATTGCTCGAACTCAACCAGCATGCCCCAGGGCGTCAGACCAAATTGGCCAAAATTGCCGTCACCTTCTTCCTGACCAGAGAGCTCATAGGGGCCGTCGAGAAGCTTGCCTCCAGCAGCTTTGAAGCTGGCGGTCACTGCGTCGATGTCGTCCACGTTTATGCTGAAATGGTGCATGCCCATATCGGAAATGCCGAGCGGTTTGTCCGACTTCGGCCGGTCAATTTCGAAGATTTCGAGATTGGGTCCATTGCCGAGCCTGAGCATGCTGACAGCGACGATGGCTGTGCCTCGGGCAAGGCCGTTCTTTGAATTCAATTCATCGGCGCCCATCGGTTCGTCTGACTTTTTGACCAGCGAGAATAAAACGGTTGCGCCGAAGGCGCGTTCAAAAAACGCGACTGCCTCGTCATGGTCTGGAACGGTGAAACCAATATGTTCGATGCCTCGTGGACGAGTGGTCATGGGAATTTTCTCAATAACAAAACTGAGTTGAGGGAACCCGTGACACTTTAGTTCTGTTCCATCGTCGTCTGGATCCCGGATATGGCTGGAGCCATTCCGGGATTTCTGTTTTTTATCAAGGTCACTTCCCCGGAGGTTTCCCGGGCGAATGACGTGAGGCCCGGGATCCAAAAATCGTCGAGGAACATGTAAATGTAAGCTTCTGGATCCCGGACACGACTTCGTCGTTCCGGGAAAGCTGGAGACGTAACAGTGCGAAACTCGAAACAGCTTTCCCGGTTTTGCGACGCAAAGACCGGGATCCAGAGAGTTATCTTTTACGAGCAGTGGTTCTGATTCTGGATCCCGGATACGGCTGAAGCCATTCCGGGAAAGCTACGACGACAGACTGTTCAGAAAATCAGTCGTGGGCGATCTCTTCGAACAGGTCATGCCAGTCAGGATTTTGGTCTTCGATCAGATTGAGTTTCCAATCACGACGCCATTTCTTGATGCGGGCTTCGCGTTCGTAAGCCGCTTGCTTGTCATCATGCATTTCATACCAGACAAGCCTTTTGATGCCGTACTTTTTCGTGAAGCCAGCCATGAGGCCTTCCCGGTGAGCGTAGACGCGCCGGGAAAGTGAACTGGTCAGTCCGGTGTAGAGAGTCCCGTTTCGGCGCGAGGCCATTATGTAAACGGCAAAACGTTTCATAACCGAAACAAAACATGAACATGTGTGAAGTTCAAGTGATTTCTGGATCCCGAATACGTCTTCCGACGTCCCGGGACAGCTGTTTGGAGATATTGCTTACAGAGTCGCCGTGATGAGTGCCGATAGAGCGGCGAACTGCGTTTGGCCTGCGGCCTCACCGAAACAGGGGATGACGGACGGGAAATCACCTTTATATTCGCCTTAGAATACAGGGGAGGTGCGCGTGAGAAAGCACATTTCAATAAAACATCTGGTGGTTTTTGCGATCGTGCATCTGGTGGTGACGGGGCAGGCGAGTGCGGACCGGTTTGCTGACGCCAAGGCGTTTGACGATAACCGCAACACTGAGGACGCTCGCCCGCTTCTTAAGGCCGAGGCAGAGGCAGGCAATGTCGATGCCATGTTTATGTACGCAAATTACCTCACCTTCGGGAAAGGCGGCGCGAAAGATCCGCAGGGGGCGATATCCTGGTACCAGAAGATGAATGCTGCTGGAGACCTGCGCGGATACTGGAAAATCGGCGAGATGTACGAGTACGGCGATGGCGTAAAGTCGGATCAGACGAAGGCGCGAGACTGGTACTGCAAAGGGTTTGAGGCTGGTCAGGACAATGCGGCGCAAAGCTGCGGCAAGTATGCGCTTAACGGGACGGGTGGGCCGGTCGACTATGCCCTGGCGTCCAGAGCGCTGGATTTCGCTGCAGATCGGGGGTTCATGGTCGCCCAGGGCGGTGTCGAGCGAATGAAAACCGAAGGCAATTACGTCGAACCGCCAAAGGTTCAAACGCAGGTGGCTTCTGCGCCAACCACCTCAACCGTTTCGTCGTCTTCTACATCAACGCCTGTTGCCACTAAATCTAAAGCTCCCGTGAAAACGGTCTCTTTGCCAAGCACGGAGGATTTGGAGAGAAAGCGCGCACAAGCTCAGATCGCATGGGATCAGGCGAGTCAGGAACGTGCCTGGTCGTTCCTCTATTATGAGCGATATGATGAAGCCTGGCGCGAGGTCGAAGGCATCGCAAAGGCAGGCGTTCCAGAGGCGCAGGTTCTGGCGGGTTTCATGAAAACCCATGGGATCGGTACAGAAGAAAGCGTCTACCGCGCGGCCGGCTATTATCGTGATGCGGCCAAGTCGGGAAATGTGCCCGCTCGCTTCATGCTCAATTTCCTCGATTATGCGGGCCGTATCCATGGCGGCAGTACTGACCTTACTCAGGACGAGTTGTTTCGCCGGAGCGGTGACTTTGAGTATCTCTACAAGTTCGCCAACCGCTATCAACGCAATGAAAACCCTTACAATGACGACAAGCTACCCTGGCTTCACGTCGAGTTGGGCGTGTTGGTAGAGCTTGGACTTGGAACTTCGTCTGACACGACGCGGGCGGCGGGGCTTTATAAGATTGCTGCCGACCATCCAAATGCCGTCGCGCAGACCAAACTCGGTTATCTCTGGTTTCACGGCCTTGATAGGAACACGCCGAATTCTCAGCAAATGGGCATGGATCTTGTGAAGCTGGCAACGCGCCTCAACTACGCTGAAGCCAATCGTCAATATGAGGCCATGAGCCGGGCCTATCAGCAGCAACGAGATGATGCGCAGCGCCGATTTGATGCCGAACGTCGCAACAGCTGGGGCGCAGGGCAGTCCTATGGCTCGGTCCCGTTCTGCTATGACACGACGATCGGTGACTCGGCTTATTATGTGTGCGAGCGCAGCCGGTGAAGAGTTTTCCGAATGTCGAGTGCATCAATTTGAGCCCGTCTCTGAGGTACGTTGTGAATGCCGGACACGTTTGCTAACGTTCCGGGAAGTCTCCAACGACTGGCGCAGACGTCCCGGGCGCAGACCCGGGATCCAGCGAAATGATAGCGCGC
>NZUJ01000017.1 GCA_002701295.1 Ponticaulis sp.
GATGTTCCACAATGTGGGTATTGCCAACCCGGCATGATCATGGCCGCTGCGGGTCTTCTGAACAATACGCCTGATCCGTCTGACGACGATATCGACATTCAGGTCACAAACATTTGCCGGTGTGGAACTTTCGTGCGTGTTCGCGAAGGCATTCATCTCGCCAAGACAAAAGCATAAGGGAGAGCACACAGATGACTGGAACAATTGCTCTTTCTCGCAGAGGCTTCCTGATCAGTTCAGGTGCTGCCGGCCTCACGATTTCCTTTCTCGGCGCGTGCGCAAATGGCTCATCTGATGCCGAAGAAGCCGCCGCAGACCTGACGCCAAATCCGGAAGTAAACGCCTGGGTTCATATCTCCAGAGACGATACAGTGACCATTCGCGTCGCCCGCTCGGAAATGGGCCAGGGCACAATGACCGGTCTCGCCCAGCTTGTTGCCGAGGAGTTGCAATGCGACTGGGATAAGGTCGTCGCTGAATTCCCGACACCAGGCGAAAACCTCAAACGTGATCGCGTCTGGCAGAGCTATTCCACCGGTGGCAGCCAGGGCATTCGCGGGTCTATCCCATACGTTCGTGAAGGTGCCGCCGCCGCGCGAGCCATGCTTGTTCAGGCCGCCGCAACGCAAATGGGCGTTCCTGCAGAAGAATGCACAATCTCCAAAGGTGTTATCTCTCACGGCGATAATTTCGTGACTTTCGGCGAAGTCGCAGAAGCCGCAGCTGAACTTGAACAACCAACCGAAGTCACCCTACGTGACCCGAAAGACTGGAATATTGCAGGTCAGCCAAAGAAACGCCTCGACACGGCTGACAAGCTGACGGGTAAGCTCGTTTACGGCGCTGACATCATGATGGACGGCATGCTGTGTGCGTCGATCAAGGCCTGCCCGGTTCGTAACGGCACTCTCGGTAGCTTCGACGAAGCCGCTATCGCTGAGATGAAGGGCGTCAAAAAAGTTCTTCAGGTTGGCGAAGATGCGGTTGTTGTCGTTGCTGATACCTGGTGGCACGCGAACTCGGCGCTCGAAGCGCTGCCCATCACCTGGGTAGGCGGCGACAAGTTCAATTCCGCCGATTTCGTAGCCGAACTCGACGCAGGACTGAGCGCTGACGATGCAGTGGTTGGTTATGCGGTCGGAGATGACGCCGCACTCGAGGCAGCATTCTCGGAAGCCGCTCAGACTGTAGATGTCGTCTACAATATGCCATTCCAGAACCACGCGCCAATGGAGCCCATGAACGCGACTGCGGTCTGGACAGAAGAAAAGTGTGAGGTCTGGTGTCCCACTCAGAACGGTGAAGCCGCACTTGCGGCTGCCACTCAGGCATCTGGTCTCGACATCGCAAATGTCGACGTTCACAAAACCATTCTTGGTGGCGGTTTTGGTCGCCGCGGTATGTCCGATTATGTCACCCAGGTGGTGACAATTGCCAAGGAAATGCCGGGCACGCCAATCAAACTGCAATGGACGCGTGAAGAAGACCAACGCCAGGGCTTCTACCACCCGACGACAAAGGGGCGCGTCCGTGGCGCGCTTGACGCCGACGGCAACCTTACGGCCGTGCACGTTCGCATTTCGGGCCAGTCCATTCTGGCTGGCATCATGCCACAGGCTGTTCGTGGCGGCGTCGATAGTGCCGTCTTCCAGGCGCTCGCCGATCCGGACAATCCACGGTCTGCTGACCAGTCTCTGAAGTACAAGTTCCCGGCGTTTAAGGCGGACCACGCAATGCGTAACCCACCTGTTCGCCCAGGTTTCTGGCGAGGAGTGAACGCGAACCAGAACGCGATTTATCTCGACTGTCTTCTCGATGAGCTCGCTGTGGCGGCGGGCAAAGACCCGCTTGAGTTCCGCCTTGCCTATCTCGAGCACGATCCTAAAGGCACAGCAGTGCTGAAGGCCGTCGCCGATCAGGGCGGCTGGGGATCAGATGACGGCAAAGCCCGCGGACTTTGCTTCAACTACTCCTTCGGCAGCTACACCGCAGCTTGTGCAGAAGTTACCGTTGATGACCGGGGTCGCCTCAAAATCGACCGCATCGTGGCGGCAACAGACCCCGGCTATGCTGTGAACCCGCAACAGATTGAAGCTCAGGTTCAGGGCTCGTTCGTCTATGGCCTATCGGCAATGCTCTATGGTGAAATCACCTTCGTCGATGGCGAAGTTCAGGAAACAAACTTCGATACCTACAATTCCATGCGGATTGCTGAAATGCCGAAGGTTGAAACGATTGTCATGCCATCAGGCGGTTTCTGGGGCGGCGTTGGTGAGCCAACTATCGCAGTTGCTCCACCTGCTGTTCTGAACGCAATCTATGCCGCAACCGGAAAGCGCGTTCGTGAACTTCCGCTTGGATACCGGAACCTGAGAGAGGCTTGATCTGGTCGTGAGAACTGGCAGCCAGATGCTTGTTGGGCTGGCAGTTCTCGCAGCTGCCTGCTCAAATGAAACTGTCTCGCCTTCCTCCAGTTCGGAAGGCGAACAGGCCAAATCCCTACAACCTGTCGCGTTGGATCTGAGCACACAATCGATCGCAGCCAGTTGCTCTGGATGTCATTCATCTCAAATGAACAGCGCACTGCCAGCGCTCGACAGCTATTCCGGTACTGATCTCGAAACGCGGTTTCTAGCCTATCGGAATCAGTCAGAGGGCACGACAGTCATGCATCGAATCGCCCGCGGATACACTCCGGAGCAAATTCACGAGATAAGCGTCTATCTGTCTGAGGATAGCGATGACTAAGACAATCAGCAGACGCGACATAATGATTTTGGGTGCCGCGACTGGATTGCTCGGGCTTACGCCTTTTGCTTCTCACGCCGCCTCAAAAGCACGTATTGTCATTATTGGCGGTGGGTTCGGTGGCGCCACTGCTGCCAGAACACTGAAGCAGCTTCTGCCTGATACTCAGGTCACACTCGTTGAGCCAAACCCGGTCTTCACGGCTTGTCCATTCAGCAATCTCGTTATCGGCGGTCTGAGGGATATCGAAGAGCAAGAGTTCGGATATGAGGGTATCCAAAAGCTAGGCGTTCAGATCGTCGCTCAAACCGCTGAAGGTGTAGATCCTCAATCCCGAACCGTAACCCTTTCCGACGACAGCACACTCGCATATGACCGGCTTATTCTCTCGCCCGGCATTTCGTTTCGCTGGAATGCTCTCGAAGGATATGATGAGAGCGCGCCTGAGCGCCTCCCTCACGCATGGAAAGCGGGTCAGCAGACACTGCTTTTGCGGGACCAGCTCCAAGCCATGGAGGATGGCGGCGTCGTCGTCATGACCATTCCACCTGCGCCTTTCAGGTGCCCACCAGGCCCCTATGAACGCGCAAGCGTCATCGCGAACTACCTGAAAACCGAGAAGCCCACATCCAAGTTGATCATGCTCGATTCAAATGCGCGCTTTTCGAAAATGCCGCTTTTTCAGGAAGCCTGGGCAGAACATTATCCAGACCACCTCGAATGGCGCAGCCCATCAGAAGACGGTCGGGTCTCACGCGTCTCTGCATCCGAGCTGACGGCTTACACAGATTTCGAAGACATCAAGGCTGATGTCATGAACGTTATTCCACCACAAAAGGCTGGCACGATTGCAGAAGTTGCCGGTGTCACCGATGCAACGGGCTGGTGTCCAATCAACGCAACTACCTTCGAATCAACACTGCAGCAAAGCATTCACGTCATCGGCGATGCGACGATAGCCTCGCCCATGCCAAAATCTGCGTTTTCAGCGAATTTGCAGGGCAAACTCTGCGCTTATACGGTCGCCAGCTTGATCAGCGACCAGCCTGTTTCACCGACAACGCTCGCAAACACCTGCTATTCCTTCATCACGCCAGAAACAGCCATTTCTGTGGTGGGTGTTTACCGAAATGATGATGGCCAGTTTTCGAACGTCGACGGCGCGGGCGGTATCAGCCCACTTGCCGCATCTGCCACCATTCGCGAACAGGAAGCACGCGAGGCCAGAAGCTGGTTCAAGACTATCACCAATGAGGCATTCGGGTGAGAGCCATTTTGATGGCTGTTACGGTTGTCAGCCTATCAGCTTGCGAAAACGCACGCACAGACACGCTTATTCAGTCATCTCAAATTCAAGACGATGCGCTTCCTGAGCCTCTGATCGACATCGAGGGCGAGGCAAAGGAAGGAGAACAGATTTTTGATTCCAGAGATGCTGGTCACTGTGTCTTGTGCCACCAGATCAATGGTCTTGATGTCGAATTCCAAGGTGATGTCGGTCCGGAACTCACAGGCGTCGGCGCACGGCTGACACCTGGACAGATCAGATTGCGCATTGTCGACTATCAGCGCGTTCAACCCGGCGTGACCATGCCTTCTTATTATCGTATTCACGACCTAAATCAGGTTGGAGAAGAATTTGAAGGTCAGCCAGTGTTGACCGCGGAACAGATTGAACACCTGGTCGCTTTCCTGTCAGACCAGAAAGGATGAAGCAGATGACCGATACATCCAACGCCCATCAGCTCGGGTTTTCCCGTCGCTCGCTTTTGGTGATGACAGCAAGTGCACTTCCGCTTGCGGCGCTTCCATCTTTCGCTCAGTCAGACGACAATGACATCAAGCAAGTTAAATCCAGCCTGTTTGGTGACCGGAAAATTCAGGATGGTCGTGTCGAAGTCAAACTTCCGCCGATCGCTGAGAATGGCAACTCGGTTGCACTCGATATTTCCGTTGATAGCCCCATGACGGAAAGTGATCATGTCAAACAGATCGTCGTACTCTCGCCGCTGAACCCCGAAGCGCTCGTGTCACGATACACCCTCACGCCCGCGAATGGCAAAGCAGCTATTTCTGCGCGTATTCGCCTTGCAGGATCACAAACGATCGAGGTCATCGCCGAAATGAGCGACGGCACGCTTTGGCGGGGTAAAAAGCCTACGCTTGTTACGCTTGCCGCTTGCGTGATCGGATAGGAGGAACTCATGTCGACCATCCGCCTCAGCGTTCCAGAAACCGCGAAAAAGAATGAGATCATTGAAATAAAAGCAATGATCCAGCATCCGATGGAAACCGGATATCGGCGCGGTATGCGCGGCGAGGTTATCGAACGGGACATCATCACGCTGTTTGAGTGCCGGTATGACGGCGAGATTTTTTTCGAAGGCGAATTTCATCCCGGTATTGCTGCCAATCCCTTCCTGTCCTTTTATCTCAAGGCCACAAAGACAGCCGAGCTCGTCTTCCGCTGGACAGATCAGACGGGGCAAAGCTGGTCCGAGACCGCTACGCTCACGGTGACATGATCCGTCTCGCGGCATGCCTTCTGATCCTGCTGACAAGCTGCTCTCCGACAGCAGACGTCACCCTGCCAGATGACGCGATTGCGACGAAAGACCTCCAGTCAGGCAGCGCCTTCCTTACTGAAGAAACCCGTGCCCTACAGGAGGATGATTTCGAAAATCCGGGATTACTATGGGTCGAACGCGGCGCTGATTTGTTCGTTGATACCTCGGCGTCATCTAAGTCTTGCGCTGACTGTCATGACGAACAACTGAAAGGTGTCGCCGCCAGTTACCCGCAACTGGATGAACTTTCTGCCGAGCTGGTGAATCTCGAAAAGCGCATCAACCTCTGTCGAGCGCGTCACCAGGACTTACCGGAACTCACCTATGAGAGTGACGATCTTCTGGCGCTCACAGCTTATGTCGCCAATCAATCACACGGCGCACCAATCACTGTAGCCGTGACAGAAGAAACGCGCGCTAGCTACGAGGCTGGCGAAGCGTATTTTTACACGCCCCGAGGCCAGTTCAATCTGGCGTGTAATCAGTGCCACAATGAGAATTGGGGCAAAAAGCTGCGTGGCGACACGATCAGCCAGGGCCATGGGAACGGCTTTCCGGCCTATCGATATGAATGGCAGAGTTTTGGCTCTCTTCATCGACGCCTCCATGATTGCGATACAGGCGTGAGAGCCGAACCCTTCACGCTTGGTTCACAAACCTATATCGATCTCGAGTACTATCTGGCCGTCCGGGCCAACGGACTTCCTGTCGAAAGTCCGGCCATTCGGCGCTAGATCATTTCGTCTTTCCGGCCTCTTCGATATACCAGTCCAGAACCTGAGGATTAGCCATTGCGTCCTTGCTGAGGACCTTTTCCGGCGCATGTCCCAGAAACAGCTTCTTCATTGGTATTTCCTGTTTCTTGCCCGAAAGTGTCCGCGGTATTTCTGGCGCAGAAATAATCTTGTCCGGCATGAAACGTGGCGACAGATTGGTTCGAATTGACGTGCGAATTTCGTCAGAAAGGTCGTCCGTCAGGTCAACACCCGGACGCAGAACAACGAACAATAAGAGCTGACTTTCACGCCCCAGGAATTCGAGATCGAGGACCATTGAATCCAGAACTTCCGGCAGGCATTCAACGGCTGCATAGATTTCACTTGTACCCATGCGAACACCGTGGCGATTGATCGTCGAATCTGACCGACCAAAAATGATGCAGCTCCCGTCGCTCTGTATTTTCAGCCAGTCGCCGTGACACCAGACGCCCGGATATTTTTCGAAATAGCTGGCATTGAGGCGCTGATTGCCCTCATCACCCCAGAAATAGAGAGGCATTCCCGGTGAGGGGCGAACACAGACAAGCTCGCCCACCTGATCGATAACTGCCTTTCCGTCATCATCCCAGGCCTCAACCGCGGCTCCCAGCTGCCGACACTGCATTTGACCCGGAACCACAGGCAAATCCCGATGGCCGGTACAGAAACACCCTCCAAGATCCGTCCCGCCGGATATATTACACCACCAGATGTTTGGTGTACCGCTCGCTTCAAACTGTTCTGTTCCCCAGATTTGCGTCGATTCAGGTAGTGGTGAACCAGTGCTGCCCAGTGCTCGTATGCTCGACAGATCCCCGCATTGGGACAGGTCGACGCCCACCTTTTCGCAGTTGCTGTAGAACGCAGCTCCCGAGCCAAAAAATGTCACCTTATGACGACCTGCAAATCGCCACAGCGTGTGCCAGTCAGGGGCCGATTTCGGCCCATTCGGACTGCCATTGTAGAGACAGATCGTCGTTCCGATCAGCAATCCCGAAATTTGGGCATTCCACATCACCCAACCGGTTGAGGTAAACCAGAAAAACCGCTCGCCAAAACTGTTTGCCTCATAGCTCGGACCGAGGTCCAGATGCAGAAGATTTACATAGCCGGACAAGATTGCGCCGCCCTGCCCCAGAACGATCGGTTTTGGTAAGCCGGTTGTGCCGCTCGAATATAAAATCCAGACAGGATGGTCGAACGGCAAAGGCTCGGGCTGGAATTCTGAAACATCCTTGCCAATCCTGGACACAGCGTCCTCGAAGGTCAGATTTGCATCAAGTTGCGAGCTTGCAAATGGTGTTCTGAGGACAATACGCCCCTGCACTGTCGGCAATTCAGACAAAAGTTGCTCGACAGTCGCGCTTCTGTCCATTGGCTTACCGGCATAGTGAACACCATCAGCTGCGATGAGCACTTTCGGTCGGATTTGGGCAAACCGGTCGGCAACCGCCTTAACCCCCATGTCTGGCGCACAAAGGCTCCACACCGCTCCAATACTTGTACAAGCCAGAAAGGCGATAACAGTCTCCGGGCAGTTCGGGAGATATGCCGCAACCCGGTCACCTTTCTGCACACCCATTGCTTTCAGATTCAGTGCCAGAGACGCTGATTTCCGTTTGAGCTCCGACCAGCTCAGTTCGACCACTTCGCCGAGTTCATCCTCGCAAACAATCGCGGGCTGGCCAGCTTTTTCAGCTGCATCGACATGCGCAAAAACCTGACTGGCGAGATTGACCTGCGTGCCTGTAAACCATTGCGCTCCCGGCATTTCATCGACTGGCAGAACTTCGCTCACTGGAACTGGCGACTGAACTTCTCTGAAATCCCAGATGCTTTGCCAGAAACCTTCCAGATCAGTCACAGACCATTGGTGTAGGTCTTCGTAGGTATCAAACGCGCGGCCTGACTGTTGATTCAACCAATCCTGATAAATTGAGATTTGTGATAACTGTTGGACCAAACTCAAATCCTCCCCGCACGCTTCGGTGTCATGGCTCATGCTTAGCGACAGCGTGAAGTCGAGAAAAGAAAAGAGTTTGGACAATCGCCATTCGGCCATCGGTTTGGTATCAACCGATTAGCAAACTCGAAGCGACGCGCTCAAACTAACGACCGTTCGTTTTTTTTGCGCCAAATCCTCTCCAGAGCCCTGAACAAGATAAGTTTTTGCTGCAGTGCACCGAATCCGAAATGCCTGACCAAACTGGTCACGGACCATGGTTACTTTTTCACCAGTAACGCACACTTCTTAATCGAGGAGCTTTCATTCGCGATCAAGAACGAGGTGCGTCCCTTACCAACCGGCAACAGAATGATAGGCCACAGAACCTCAGAATATATGAGAATGGTATCGGGATGAAAAAAATTGAGGCGGTGATCAAACCGTTCAAACTGGATGAGGTCAAAGACGCTCTCCAGGAACTGGGTTTGCACGGTATGACAGTGACCGAAGCGAAAGGCTTTGGGCGCCAGCGTGGGCATACTGAACTCTACCGGGGCGCCGAATATGTCGTTGATTTCCTTCCCAAGCTCAAAATCGAGCTGATCGTGACCGAGGAAATGGCAGAAGACGCTGTGAAGGTCATCACAGAGGCCGCACAGACGGGAAAGATCGGTGACGGAAAAATATTCCTATCCACCATCGATGACGTTGTTAGAATTCGAACGGGGGAACGTGGCAACACAGCCATCTAATCCCAAAACCTCAAGTTACCTGCAAATCAGGAGGATGAAATGTCAGACGAAGTTTTTAAAATGATGAAGGAAAAGGACGTCGAGTACGTGGATCTGCGATTCACAGACGTCCGCGGCAAGTTGCAGCACGTGACGTTCACGGAAGATGCCTTCACCGAAGACATGTTTGAAGACGGCACAATGTTTGACGGCTCATCTATTGCTGGCTGGAAAGCCATCAACGAGTCCGACATGGTTCTGATGCCAGATGCCAGCACCTGCAAGATCGACCCATTCTTCCAGCAGACCACGATGACTGTGAAGTGTGACATCCTGAACCCTGGCACCATGGACGCGTACAACCGCGACCCTCGTATGACTGCCAAAAAAGCTGAGATGTACCTCAAGTCTACGGGCATTGGTGACACAGCATTCTTCGGTCCAGAGCCAGAATTCTTCGTCTTTGACGATGTGAAATGGTCGGTTGAGCCGCACAGCACCGGTTATTCGTTCGATTCCACTGAACTTCCGGTCAACACGGCCAAAGAATACGAAATGGGCAATATGGGTCACCGCCCAGGTCCAAAAGGTGGTTACTTCCCGGTCCCACCAGTCGACTCTGAACAAGACATGCGTTCTGAAATGCTCGCTGTCATGAAAGAACTCGGCATGAAGCCTGAGAAGCAACACCACGAAGTGGCGCCTGCTCAGCACGAACTTGGCATGGTCTTCGGTACGCTGCTCGAAATGGCCGACCGCGTTCAGGACTACAAATACGTCGTCCACAACGTCGCTGCGTCTTACGGAAAATCAGCAACATTCATGCCGAAGCCAATGTTCAAAGACAACGGTTCAGGCATGCACGTTCACCAGTCTATCTGGAAAGATGGCGGACCGACTTTCGCAGGCGACGGCTATGCCGGTCTCTCCGAAACCTGCCTTTATTATATTGGCGGCGTCATCAAGCACGCAAAAGCCCTCAACGCGCTCACAAACCCACTGACGAACTCTTACAAGCGTCTCGTCCCGGGTTATGAGGCTCCGGTTATGCTGGCTTACTCTGCGCGCAACCGTTCTGCGTCTATCCGTATTCCTTACGGTTCATCTCCGAAGGCGAAACGTATTGAAACACGCTTCCCTGACCCAGGCGCAAACCCTTACCTTGCTTTCGCAGCACTCCTGATGGCTGGTCTCGATGGTATCCAGAACCAGATCCACCCAGGCGACGCGATGGACAAAGACCTCTACGATCTGCCTGCAGAAGAAGCCAAGTCTATCCCACAAGTCTGCGGCTCACTGCGTGAAGCTCTCATGAGCCTCGATGCTGACCGTGAGTTCCTGAAAGCTGGCAACGTTTTCGACGACGACCAGATCGACGGCTATATCGACCTGAAGATGGAAGAAGTCATGAACTTCGAACTCCACCCTCACCCGGTCGAATTCGAAATGTACTACAAGGTCTGATTTCCCGTCCGAGGATTTCAAATCTCAAAACAGCGCCGCCAGCCCTACAGGGCTGGCGGTTTGCTTTTTATTTGTTTCTCTGTGGCAAGCTAACCGCTTCGGAGATCACTAATGAAGCTGCCAGCTGTTCTTTTTCTGTCTTGTTGCGCGTTGACGCCATTGGCTTTTGCTGACGACATCAGCGAACCCGCACCATGGTGTGCAGTTGAACACCAAAAATCCGGATGGCTTAAAACGCTTGAGCAAACCGAAAAGCGCTGGGGCGTCAGTTCTGAAGCGCAACTGGCTCTCATCGCAGAAGAATGGGGGCTGGCCCCTGAAGACCTCCCGCCTTGGTGGCGCCCCTCCTGGACCTTTCCGGATAGGCGCGTCCCCGGCATTCAACCTGGCTATTTCGATGCAACCTGGACACGGTATAAGTTCGAAACTCATCGAAATTCCGCCTCGTGGAAATCTTTCGAGGATGTTTCAGACTTTATCGGCTGGTATATCGCATCGACTGCGCCGCGCGCTGGCGTTCGGCCTGGCGATGCTGCGGGCGTCTACATTCTCTGGCGCAAGGGATATAAATTTTACGCATCCGGACAATGGCAAACCGATCCAGCACTCATCTATCGGGCCGAACAATTTGCGATTTCCGCAGAGAAAATAGCTCACGACCTGCGAGACTGCCCGGAGCCGGTGGCCAAGGAAGCCAGAGAGCGGATTAATCCCGACAATTCTGAAGCCCTTCGGTATTTACGTCCGTGGACATGGCGCCCGAAACGCGATCGCGCGTTTACAGAATAGGCACCCGCCTCAATCGGGCGCGCCAAGCCGCCTGATACGTTCGGAGTATGGTTTGTAGAGCCGTGGATCCCGCTTCATCCCCTCCGGAACCGGCACGTCCATCGATTCGGCGCGGTTCGACAATTGCGATTTGATCTCGCTCAGCGGCTGACAGAACAAACGACCAAACCCAATCAGATCAGCATACCCTTCCGCAATCAGCCCCTCTCCGACAGAGATACCGGCAACGCCACCTGTCAGCATAATCGGAACACGCGAACGCGCGCGAACCAGTCTTGCATGATCCGAGAGCCAGACTTCCGGATAACGGAAAGGCTTTCGATTTTCTGAGTGCGTATCAGACAGAACATCACCGGCGATCTCGATCAGGTCGATGTCTTCAGACTGCAAGCAATCCACCAGCTCGAGACACTCCTGAAACGACCAGCCATTTTCGAAAGCATCGGTCACGCTCAGCTTCACACCTACAGCAAACCCTGCAGACACCCGTTCTCGCACTGCTTTCAAAACCGCCATCAATAGACGTACGCGGTTCGAAAACCCTCCCCCCCATTCGTCACTACGGCGATTGCTGCGCGGCGACAGAAACTGAGAAATCAAGTCACCATGTCCGGCTTGAAGCTGCACGCCATCAAAGCCAGCGGCCTGAACCTGCTCACTCACGTCTGCAAAACGGTCAATGAGAGCAGCGATTTCCTTGTCCGTCATTGCACGTGCTGACGATGTGTTCTTTCGGGTATTTAGTTGATCTGCACTCGCTGAGACTGGGCGCCAATCTCCTCCGTGACGAGCGAGCGCGCCGGGATGGGTCAACTGCATCAGAATTGCTGATCCGTTCTGCCGGGCGCAGGTCGACAACTCCTTCAGACGACGCAGAAATTTTGGCGGAAGCTGCTCCGGTAAGCCTGGCTCGCCAATCGACGACACATGTCGCTCATCGATCGAAATGCCCCCCAGAATCAACGCACCAGCACTGCACTCCCCCCACTGTTGACAGAGACGGATCAGACTGTCCGAAACCTGCGATTCGCCTTCTGCCAAATTTTCGCTCAAAGCGGCCTTCACAATGCGATTGCGCAGCACCAGTCCACAGGGAAGTTCATATGGCTGAAACATCGGTGTTGTCATCGTCACGATCTGCAGTCTTCAATGGTGGTTTGCGGCGACTCAGCTATGGTTAGGTTATGGCCACTTCATCCAATGCACACAAACAGGAAAATGACGGTTACTCGGCAAAGGATATCGAAGTCCTCGAAGGACTCGAGCCTGTTCGCCGTCGTCCTGGCATGTACATTGGCGGCACAGATGAGCGTGCGATGCACCATCTGTTCGCTGAGATTCTCGATAACTCCATGGACGAGGCTGTTGCCGGCTATGCGAGCTGGATCGATGTAAACCTCTCGACAGATGGATTCCTGACGGTCACCGATAATGGCCGCGGCATGCCGGTCGACCCTCACCCGAAATTTCCGGACAAATCCGCACTCGAAATTATCATGACCGTCCTCCATGCGGGCGGAAAGTTCGATTCGGGTGCCTATGAAACCTCTGGCGGCCTGCATGGCGTGGGGAGTTCAGTCGTCAACGCATTGTCTGAGCTCCTGGAAGTCGAGGTCGCACGGAACAAGACGCTCTACAAACAATCCTTCGAGCGCGGCATTCCGATAACAAAACTTGAAAACCTTGGCCCGGTGAACAATCGGCGCGGCACGGCAGTACGCTTCAAGCCCGATCCTCAGATTTTCGGCGAAAAAGCAGCTTTCAAACCGAAGCGCTTGTTTCAGATGGCCAAGACCAAAGCCTATCTGCAAAGCGGCGTAGAAATCCGCTGGCACTGCGCGCCCGAACTACTGCCGGGCGATGACAGTGTTCCGGCCGAAACCGTGCTTCATTATCCGAATGGTCTTGCTGATCAGCTTGCAGAATGGATTCAGACAAAGTCTCTGGTCACGGAAAATCCGTTCACTGGCAAAGTCGATGCTGGCAAATCTGGCAAGGTTGAGTGGGCCCTGTGCTGGACAGGACAAGGCTTTGGTGAATCCGACAGCCAGGTTCGCTCATTCTGTAACACAATCCCGACGAATGAAGGCGGCACGCATGAAGCCGGTCTCCGGTCCGCTCTGACCAAAGGCCTTCGGGCTTATGGTGACCTCAAAGGCGTGAAGAAGATCGCGCAGGTCACAGCAGAGGACGTGATGGGAACGTCCGGCACCTTGCTCTCAGTATTTATTCCGGATCCTGAATTTCAGGGTCAGACCAAGGACAAACTATCGACAACATCCGCCTTCCGTCTTGTCGAAAACGCTGTCCGTGACCGATTTGACCATTGGCTGGCAGCCTCCCCGAAAGAAGCGGACAAACTGATCGAATGGGTCGTCCAGCAATCTGATGACAGGCTGCGGCGCCGCAAGGAACGCGAAGTCAACCGCCAGTCGGCAACGCGCAAGTTGCGCCTGCCAGGCAAATTGGCTGACTGCTCCCGCAACTCGCCAGAAGGGACAGAGATCTTTCTCGTCGAAGGTGACTCGGCTGGTGGCTCAGCTAAACAGGCTCGTGATCGCGCTACGCAAGCGATACTGCCACTACGCGGTAAGATCCTGAACGTCGCCAACGCGAGCTCTGACAAGCTTTCCAAGAACCAGGAACTCTCAGACCTCTCCCTCGCGCTCGGCTGCGGGCTAGGTAAGAAGTTCGATCTGGACTCACTTCGTTATGAGCGCGTCATCATCATGACTGACGCTGACGTTGACGGCGCGCATATTGCTGCGCTCCTGATGACGTTCTTCTTCCGGCTTATGCCAAATCTCGTTGAATCCGGACGTCTCTATCTCGCCCTGCCGCCGCTCTATCGCCTCACAGCAGGTGGCAAAACGGTGTACGCGATGGATGACATGCACAAAGATGAGATCCTGGATACTCAGTTTTCCGGCAAGAAAGTTGATATGGGGCGCTTCAAAGGGTTGGGCGAGATGATGCCAGCGCAGCTCAAGGAAACGACCATGAACCCACTCACACGCACGCTCGCACGCGTCGTGCTTCCTGAGGACACCGAAGTCAGTCCAGAAGAGATGGTGGAAACACTCATGGGCAAGAAGGCGGAATTGCGCTATCGTTTCATTCAGGATAATGCGCAGTTCGTCGACGAACTTGATATCTGATCTATTTAACAAGTGCGACGACAACACTAAATCAATCTGCCTGATTTATTTGACAGCTGCGCGTTAGTCTGTTCTTACGCACATTGTATTAATTGCCCTCTGGCAGATATTCTTTCGGATCCCAAAAACACATGACATTTGAGCAACTCGGCCTCAGCGAAGAATTGCTGAAAGCAATTTCATCAGCAGGATACACTGAGCCTACTCCCATTCAGTCTCAAGCCATTCCGGCTGTTCTGGGAATGAATGATGTCACCGGGATCGCCCAAACCGGAACGGGTAAGACAGCGGCTTTTGTGCTGCCAATGATTGATCGCCTTGCGAGTGGCCGGTCCAAAGCCCGAATGCCCCGCAGCCTGATCATCGAGCCCACACGGGAGCTCGCCTCTCAGGTCGCTGAAAACTTTGTGAAGTATGGCGTCAATCACAAGCTCAGCATGGCGCTCCTGATTGGCGGCGTCTCCTTTGGGGATCAGGACAAAGCCCTCATGCAGGGCGTCGACGTCCTCATCGCGACACCAGGACGCCTGATTGACCAGTTTGAACGCGGCAAGCTGTTGCTCACAGGCCTTGAAATGCTGGTCATCGACGAAGCCGACCGTATGCTCGATATGGGTTTTATTCCTGATATCGAGAAAATTTGCTCCATGCTTCCGCCGCGTCGTCAGACTTTGCTATTCTCAGCGACCATGCCGCCTGAGATCTCAAGACTGGCGTCACAGTTTCAGACCATGCCCAAGCGGATCGAAGTCTCACGTCCCGCACAAACGGCAGATACAATCAGTCAGTATGTGGTCGAACTTTCAATCAACGACCATAAAGCGCGACGCACCGCTCTGCGACGCGTGATCGAAAGCCGCGAAGTGAAAAACGGCATCGTATTTTGTAACCGGAAGTCTGAAGTCGACATTGTCGCGAAGTCTCTTTCCAAGTACGGACATGATGCCGCACCTATTCATGGCGATTTACCACAATCCTACAGAACACAGACATTGGAAAAGTTTCGCGGCGGTGACCTGAAGCTTCTCGTGGCAAGTGATGTTGCAGCGCGCGGCCTCGACATTCCGGATGTCGGCCACGTCTTCAACTACTCACCCCCACCGAATTCTGATGACTATGTGCACCGTATTGGTCGAACAGGTCGTGCAGGCCGCAAAGGCGAGTCCTTCACACTGGTCTGCCCTGAGGACATAAAGCTCTGGGACGCCGTAAAGAAGCGTGTTCAGAAGGATATCGAGCCTTATATGCCCGAGGGCCTCAAAGAGGAACTTGAAGAGCTTCCGACTTCTGGAAAATCTTATGGCGCCAAGGGCAAGTCGAAGTCGTCATCACGATCCGGGTCGCGGTCGAACTCGAAATCCGACAATCGGAAAGACGATCGCAAACAGGCTGGAGAGCTCCTTCCGCCAGCACCTGCTGGCCCTGTAAAAGGCCTCGGCGATCACGTGCCCGCGTTTTTGCAACGCCCTATCTGAGCGCGCTACGGCTAACGGATACCATTAAATCCGTCACGAATTCTGTGGATTGTTTTGCAAACTCGTCCGAAAACAAGCTGACTGCTTTTCATTACTTTTACCTTTTTGGTGTTTGATCCTTCTCGATAAGTCGTAGAAGGCGAGTGTCGACATGAAATTCGGTGAACTGATCGGTGAAAATGGACGAACATCAGGCCATAAGGCTATTGATGGAATCGTAGATCAGAAACTTGCAACATCTCCGCAGAATTACGAGCTCTGGCTGCACTACCAAAACAACTGGACGCCCAACCTGAATGCGGAAATCGATTCTGCACTTTCTGAAGGCAAGGCGATTGATGAGCAGTTTTCCGAAGTTCTGTACGACAAGTACTTCAACTCCAGCCGCCTTAGCTCTCATGTCGTTCAAACAGGTGCACGTCTCGCCACTGAACTCACAGCCGCCCTCCAGGCATTGAGTGAAGCGGGTTCTCAGACCGAGGAATTCACTTCCAGCCTCGAAGACGCTTCGATCAAACTGGAAGAGAACACCCTCAACCCTGAAAAACTGATCGAGATCGTCTCTGGTTTGTCTCGTGCAACGCGCGAAATGACCGAACAGAACGCGCAGCTGACCAAGCGACTGGAAGAATCATCGACAGAAATTTCCGAACTTCGCGACCATCTTCAATCGATCCGCGCGGAAGCCCTGACAGATAGCCTCACCGGCGTTGCGAACCGCAAGCAATTCGACAACATGTTGCGCTTCCGCATTCAGGAATCGCGAAGCCTTGGTTATCCGATTTCTCTGGCGATTTGCGATATCGACCATTTCAAGCAGTTTAACGACACATGGGGTCACCAGACAGGCGATCAGGTCATTCGATTTGTCGCGACTACGCTTGATCGTCTCGCACTGAAAGACCATCTCGTGGCCCGTTATGGCGGTGAAGAGTTCGTTGTGATCATGCCGAGGATCACATGTGCAGACGCACTCCCAATTCTTGAGCGCATGAGACGCGCGATTGAAATCAAACGCCTGAAACGCAAATCCACCGGTGAAACACTTGGAAATGTGTCCATGTCTTTCGGCGTAACTGAACTCACATCAGATGACTCAATGACCAGTTTCGTGGGTCGCGCAGACGAGCATCTCTACGCTGCCAAGAAAAAAGGCCGTAATCAGGTCGTTTCTGACCAGACAGCCATTCACGACGCCGCCTGATCATCTCAATTCTGGTTTCGCGCGCGCCCGTTAAGCCCATCAAATACACGCAAAATACAATAGTGAGTAATTGATCACTTGCTTTATTGCGACTCTGATGTTACGTTACCCTCAAGGAGTAACGAATGTCACCTCAAACACGCACGCGCAACGCCAAGCCCAAAATCGAAAGAGCCGCCGTGGAGCTCTTTATTGCCGAAGGCATTGATGCTGCTACGACACGTCAGATCGCAGAACGCGCAGGCGTTTCTGAGGGCGCACTCTATCGCCACTATAAAGGCAAGGAAGAGCTCGCTGAGACACTCTTCATGGAAATCCATGATCGGATGTCCAAGCTTCTGATCGAAGCAGCTCTCGCTGGCAATGACCTCACCACCCGCGTGACGGCAATCGTCAACGCGTATTGCGACCTTGCTGACGAAGACTGGGATCTGGTCTGCTACCA
>NZUJ01000018.1 GCA_002701295.1 Ponticaulis sp.
CCCACCACGGCAAACATGATCTGATTGCTCATTTTATCGAGCATGACGTCTTCGACTTCGCCGATCTTGTCGCCGGTCGTGGAAAAGACGGGCGTGCCGATAACGCGCGATCCGCGGATGGCTGTTGTATGTCCTTCTGGTGTAGGCATTGGGGTCTCCTTCTTGTGTTGTCCGAACTCATTCGGTGTCTCAGAGCAACGGCAGGGAAACCGTGCAGTTCCGAAGCTGTCAGAAGTTTCAGGAATGATGTTTCCCGGCGGTCTGGCGGCTTGATTGAAAGAGTGTTTCATGGCGTGATCGGAGTGGAGGGGACTGGCTGATGCTTCGCGACTTAGCTTCACGACAAATGGATCATGACCCGCGCTTTACCTGGCGCGGAGATGCGGTGACACGCATTGAGAACCTGTCGGATATCGTGTTCGCGCTGGCGCTGGGTATGCTGGTCTCTTCCGCAGAGCGACCGACGACGTTTGATGATCTGTCTGGTCACCTTCTGACGATCATTCCCGTCGCCGCAGGGTTTGCCGTGTTGTTCTCTGTCTGGAATGCGCACTTCACTTATTTTCGGCGATATGGCGTTGCGGATGGCATGATCATCTTTCTGAACTGCGTCTTGTTATTGTTCGTGCTGTTTGTGGCCTATCCGTTGCGGTTCATCTTCGATGGGCTGTTTGGCTATGTGTATGGGATGATCACGCAGGAGTGGGACTATCTCCAGGATGCACGCCTGACCTTTCGGACGTCAGGCATTGTCATGGGGTATTTCACCGTCGGTTATGCGCTGATCTACGGTGTAATCAGCCTCATGTATGCCCACGCGCTGAGCAAGGCGGAGATGCTGGAGCTGACAGCCGTCGAAAAAATGATGACGCGCCAGTCGATCATCATGTTTATCGCGATCATTCTGATCTCTCTGACGACCGGCGCACTGGCAGTGTTTACCAGCCTGGGTGCCTTCGCCGGTTGCCTGATGGGTGTGCTCGGGCCCATGGGGTATGTGGTGAAGTTTCTGGCGCGCCCCAAAGACGTCTCAGAGGGTGCCGCTGACAATGCCTGATACGGCCTGAAGGCTCGGGGCGGTCTGGCGGTCATTCACGCGGAACCAGCCCGCAATGGAATACCGGTCACGATGTGTTGGACGCACTTCGTGTGGAATATCCTCAGACAGGAAGAGCACAAGCGTGCCCATCTCCGGCAAGATGCTGGCAAGTGGCTCTGTTCGGGCGTCATCTTCAGGATAGATGACAATTGCGCCGTCATCTTCGGGTTGCCAGTCATTATTCAGATAAAAAACGCTGGAGAGCACCCGGTTTCGTGCGCCGCGGAAGGCGTCGACATGGCGTTTGTAGAAACCACCCGGTTCGTAGACAGCGAAATGGGCTTCGTAGGAAAACAGGCCCAGGAAGAGTTCCCGGTTCACGCTCTGGCGGACCGTTTCCATGATGTCGAGATAGTCTGTCTGAGCGCTGGTTGAGCGGTCGAACCACTGGGTTTTGTCGCGTCGGATAGTGAGGTCGAGCGTGAAGTCGTCTGTCCGGCCAACGCCAGCGCGCTCCAGAATGTCGGAATGATGCTTTGCGCGTGCTTCTGTCTGGAGGCGCAGGCAGAGTTCGTCAGGGATCAGGCCGTGAATAACGGCATAACCCTGATCTGCTAGTGAGGCAGGCCAATTGGCGTTTTCAAGAGGTGAGCGCTCAAGGGGATGATGCGCAGAGGCCAGAGACATTCGAGTCCAAAACCCAGTAAATTGAGGTCGCGCCGGATATCACCAAAACCGTGTGTTTGCCAGCGAGAAATTCTGCGGCTAATCAGGCGGACATGACTGAGAAACTGTTGAATTCCGTAACCATCAAACGTGCCGAACAAGGCGATGAGGGGGCTTTGTCACACATTGGTGCAAAGACGTTTTCCGACAAGTTCGCCCATTTGTATGATCCGCGCGACCTGGCCATGTTTCTGGAAGAAGGTCACAGCGTTGACGCGTATGTCCGACATCTGGCTGACGAAGCGATCGGCATCTGGAAAGCGGTTGATGATGCCGGGCAGATCGTCGGTTATGCTGTGGCGGGGCCCTGTGGGCTGCCTGTGGACGGCATGCCCGCCGGAGCAATGGAAATCTCACGGCTTTATGTTGACGAGTCTGCCCAGTCTGGCGGGGTCGGTCGCCGGCTGATGGATGCGATGCTGGAGTGGATTGACCAGGATGGTCCGGCGCCACTTTATCTCAGTGTTTTCAAGTATAATGACGGCGCGCAGCGGTTTTATAGCCGCTATGGATTTGGGTTTCTGAAAGAATACAAATATCGCGTCGGAAATCACTTCGACCCCGAGTATATTTTTGTCCGCAATCCCGATTTAGTTTGACTGTTCTGACTGCGTTTCAAGGGCTATAAATCAAAAAACTTACCGAAAAACGATAAATTTTGTGTTGCGAGAGCGGGTCGAGCCGTGTTTAATCTCCTCATAGTTGAATGAGGACCCCTCAATGAACAGACTTTCTAATCTGACCAAAGCCCTGCTCGTCGGCACATCTCTGAGCGTTGCAGCGCCTGTTACGGCGCTCGCCCAGGAATTGCCCGTCCCCCAGCCCATGTGGAATAGCGAGCAGGCCGGTATTATCGCAGACTTCCAATCCATGCGCGTTGACGCCGGTAGCGAAGCGCTCGCTTCCGAAGCCGATATCCGCTCACTCTTTTCCGTGTTTCCGGACATGATCGACATCAGCTTCGGCGAGTTTGTCGAGCAGGATGGCGGCACAATCGCTACGAATATCGAACTGACGATTGGCGATGAAAAACCCGTCGGCTTCAGAATTGGCGAGCTGCGGATTTCCGATCTCGATGCAGGTGAAGTTGCGAAGCTGACGGCTGGCGAAACAGCGAATATCGGAAGCCGCATTGATGCGCGCGATATCCAGCTGTTCGGCATCGAGGCCTATTTCGAACAGGGTATGGACCTGTATGTCGATCAGGTCGAAGACGCGGTGAAAGCGCTCGAGGACATGGAAGCCGCTGAAGGTGACGTCGAGATGGACCTCGACTTCACAGTCAATTCCTATGACGTGTCTATCGGGCAGATTGTGATCAACGACCTCACCTGGAACGAAACGCCTGACGAGGTGAATGCCGGTATTGACGCTCTGTTTGCGAGTGAAGACCTGACCGATGAGCAGTCGATCTGGGCATTCGTGGCTCCGATTGCGCGGTTCTATCGAAGCATGGAAGTCGATTCCATGGCGTATTACGACATGACGCTTCAGGCGGATATGGATTTTAACGACGAAGACATGTCGCAATCCATGGAGATGGACTTCACACTGCCGATGGTCGGCGTGTCAGGCATTGAACGTGGCAATACGGACCTGACCTTCTATACCGATGCCAGCTATACCATGAATTCCATGATGGTGGTTGAGGACTCAGACAGCCCGATTCCAATGGATATGAGTGGCAGCCTGCCTTTGATGATGTGGCAGGATATCAATCTGTCCAAGCTGTTCGGCTATCTGGAAGCGCAAACTGTTCCATCGACTGACATCACTGACCTGATGAGCCTTGGCAAGGGCGTTGTCTATGGCGAGTCGGTGCAGATGGGCGGCGTGGATTTCTATTCTGTCGGCAAAGGTGAGTTCGATTTTTCAGATTGGCACTGGTTCGTGCCAGAGCGGATCGCGTTTTCTGCCGAAGATCTGACCTACAATATCGATGGATATCTGAACTTCGTCAAAGACACGATGATGTCTGTTCCGGAAGCCGCTGAAGATCCGGAATTCGAAGAGATGATGACGATGTTCGATCAGGTCGCGACAGTGCTTGGCGATAATGGCATCGAAGAGCTGAATATGGACTTCGATTTCGATATGGCCTGGGACGCTGAAACCGGGAACACCCAGTTTGACATCATGCAAATGATGGATGGTTTCGGCGAGTTTGAGCTTGGCTTTGGCGGCGTGATGCCTGATTTCGAGGAATTCGTCGCAACGATGGAAGAAGCGGAAGCGGCTGAAGAAGACGGCGGCATGGTCGAAGGCGACCCGTATGAAGCCCTGTTTATGGAAAACATGGCGCTCACCGGTTTCGATTTCCGGATTGATGACGCCGGTGGGCTTGAGAAGCTGTTCAAACTGGTCGTCGAGTTCGCGCAACTGGTTCCTGAGGACGAAGAGAACAGTGAACTGGCCATGTTCCAGAACTCTTCACCAGAAGAATTGCGCGGCATGGCAAGCGGTATTGTCCGGATGACGGGCTTTCAGGCGGCCGAAGTTTTCCCGCCTGCGCTGGAATACATCAATGGCTTTGCTGACTTCCTGATGAATGGCGGCGAGCTGAGCTTCTCGCTCTCACCTGAAAAACCTGTTTCCGCGGAGTCCATGGGTGAGATTGAAGGTCTGATGGAAGACCCGGACGCCGTTGTCGAGTATTTCGGTGCTGAGTTCAGCTATGTCGAGCCGGACGGCAAAAAGGGGCAAAAAGACTAAGCCCGCTTCATGATGGCACCGGAGGCGATCGCTTCCGGTGTATCAGTCTGAGCTGCTCAGAGCGTAATCGGCAAGATTGCTTGAGCAGCTGATCTGGTCGGCCCCGGCACCGCGTGCGGCAGCCATGGTCTGACGATCTTCACACGCCTGAAGGTCTTCCTGGTAACGCTCGGCATAGGCCAGACGGTCGGCTGAGCGGTCCGCCATTTTCTGATCGACACATGCTGACATGTCGCTTGCGCCTGAGGACTTGCAGGCGTTAAACGCTGCGCCACGGTCGAGCTCGCTGCCAGTCGCACAGGCTGACAGAAGGCATGCTGCGACAAGCGCGCAGCTTGCTGATTTTACATGGATCACGGCTTGTCTATCTCCTCCGCACGGCGGATCAGATAACCCGCCCGTGGGAAGTGAATGTGAAGGCTCTCAATCGCGCCATCAACTTTAAAAAGCGTAATCTTGTTTGGCTGCGCGGATACCAGTTCGCCGGTGACCCAATTCGGAACGGTGTCATCTGGTGAAATGGCAATGCGTTCGCCCGGGCGGAAGCCCTGCGGTTCCGTGCCCACACTGGCCGCCAGCAGGCGAGGCGCAGCGTCCTTCGCAATGGCCAGAGCGTCCTCTGCAGACACGTCTTCAGGTGTCTGGCCCTTGGCTTCGCTGAGCCGGTCAAACCAGTCCTGTGTACGCGGCGCTTCTGACAGGCACGCCTTTGCAAAGTCCGGAACATTCCGACGCACGAACCAGATATTCATGTGAGCATGGACATCAGACATACCCGGTTTGGAGCCAAAGAGCCAGGCGCCAGCACCTGCACCACGACCTGCCTCAAGGCGATGTTCAATCCATTGCAATTGCGCGCGCCATTGTCCCATAAGCATGGGCAGCCGGTCTTTCAGAGCGTCGCCGCTGTATTTGCGGCCCGTCATGGCTTCGCGATCAGCTTTCAACGCGTCAGGAATGCGGTCGACATTTGACCCGAACACAATCCCCACACTGGTTGGAAACCATTGCCGGTCTGTCCAGGACGAGATCATCATATGGGTCCCTTCCTGCCCGGAGGTGACGAGTTGAGGATCGGGGAAACGTTTTTCGAGTTCGCGCAGGATGAGGCCGGTGTCGCAAATAATGTCGGCACCGATCTGCAGGACCGGTGTGCGGCGATACCCACCCGTGAGCGGCATCAGATCCGGCTTGGGCATAATGGTCGGAATATCGATCTTACCCCAGGCGAGGTTTTTAAGCCTCAGCGCCAGACGAACTTTCTCAGCAAATGGCGAAGCATCGTATTGATGCAGTAAAATTGATTGCCCGTTCGCCATTCGTCGGTCGCCTCCCATGCTGGTTTTCACCGAGTTAAACCCGGTTTGAGAGATATGCATAGACCGGGCAGGCCGTTAAAACGTTAAGAGTGGATCTTAGATTTCCGGTCAGGGGGTGACCCAGCGACCTGTGAAATTGCCATTGTCCCAGGTCAGAAGGGCGCGCCGGTGGCCCTGACCGGAAAGTTTCAGCCAGTCAACAGACACGATCTTTATGGAGACAACGGTGAAGTTGCGTCCGCCCAGAGTCTTGTCTTCCCAGCTGTCATCCGGGTGCGCGATCTGTTCGCCCGGCGGCTGACGCGAGAGATAATCGCCCCGGCCATATTCGGGCAGATCTGACCAGAGGCGGGCCGTCAGGTCATCGTCGATATGCAGCGTGGCGACACCGGACGTGCGCAGCTGCATATGCGTCAGCGGATCATACATGAGAATCTGGACGCGCGGGTTCTGTTCGAGCCCCATGACCTTTGGTGAACGTGCATCGGTGAAGAAGGTGATTTGCGGGATGGCCTCATCAAACGACCGAACGACCATGGATCGCAGCTGCGGCGCACCAGATGGATCAACATTGCCGACTGTTGCAATACGCAATGGCGAGTCGGAGTTCGTGGCTGCATCGTGAAGGGCGCGCAGCACATCTTCTTTGACAGGGATCAGGCTGGGGAAACGCTCATAGCGGTCGGGGTCGATTGTCATGGCGTCCAGTCCTCCAATAGCCTTGCCAGTCATGCATAGCGTGGGTGTTCAGGCAAAACCAGTTGCGTGCCTGAACCAAATGCAAGGCAGGTCGCGCAGGGCGAAAAGACCTCCTATACGTAGTTATCCGAATGTCCTTACTTTTTGAATGGACAAATCGCCGCGCGACAATAGTCACACTTTTTTTCCGGTCAAAACGGGCGCACATACGGCTCATCTTGTATTGCGCAATTGGAGAGCGCTCATGTTTAAGTCTAAGTATGCTTTTATCGCCCTTGCCGCCGCTCTGGCAGGAACGACCGCCCTTGCTGAAGGTAATCCCTGGCAGGTTCGAGCGCGTGTTCTCGGGGTTTACCCTGATGAAGGCGCTGATCTGAGTGTCGGTGGTGCGGCTCTGGGTGGTGATGTCGACATTGATGCCGGTTATGTGCCTGAACTCGATATCAGCTACTTCTTCACTGACAATATCTCTGCCGAGCTGATCCTTGGTGTGACCCCACATGATGTGACGGCAACCAATGTGGCAGCCGTCGGTGGTGCGGACGTTGATATCGGTGATGTCACCTTGTTGCCGCCAACGCTGACGCTCCAGTATCACTTCCCGACGGGCGGTAAATTCATTCCCTATGTCGGTGCTGGCGTAAACTATACGATCTTCTTCGACGAAGATGCTGGTCCGGTTGCGGATGATATCGACTATGATCCGAGCTTCGGTGCAGCACTTCAGGCTGGCTTCGACGTTGATTTCGACGGCGTTCCGGGCGGCTGGATGTTCAATGTCGATGTGAAGAAAATCTGGATCAACACCGATGTGACCGTAGACTTCACAACCGCGCTTGGCGCGACTGTTGATGCTGATGTCGACATCAATCCATGGGTTATTGGCGTTGGTGCCGGTTATAAATTCTAGAGTTTGTTCCTCCCAGAACTGCCACTCCCACGCGGGGTGGCCCCCTGACCCTGGGACTCAACCCTCAGCATCCAGTTGACTCCCAGTATTGGGGCGGCATCCAGGCCGCCCCCTTTTTTTAATCAAAACTCGTCGCCGATTAGTCGTTGGACGATCTCGTCTTCGAGTTCCGCATAGCCGGCGTAATAGGCTGACCAGCAGACGCGCTTGCCATCATGGGATTCCACGTAGTGAGTCTGGAGAATGGTCTCGCCCATGTCCACCAGGTCTTCCCATCGGAGCGTGTGGCGCTTTGAGCGGATTTCGAAGCTATAGAGCGTCGACGGGCCTGTAATGCCGTAATCATCCCAGGTGACGTCATAGACATCTGTGTAGGCCTGGATCATCACGGGCAGCATTGGGCCAAACATCAGAGTAATGGCCAGTCCCGGGAGCACCTGGAGAAAATCGCGCTCGCGTATACTCGTTGCCGTCACAAAAACGCCGAAACAGAATATCAGGAATGAGAAGAAAATCAGGGTCGTCACCAGCAGTGGCCCCATGCGGATCATCTTGCGGCCATGCCCGACCTGGTTCGCCCGGGTCCTTGAAAACAGCCAGGCAATACCGCCTGTAATAAGCGCCGTTACAAGCATGCCGATGACTTGTTCCATGATCCCCCCAATAAACGAAGCCCGGCGCTGAGGCCGGGCTTTTTCTTGTCAGGTCAATCTGAGGCTGTAAATGCCTAGTTATCGAAGCTGAACTCGATACCCACAATTCGCGGCTCGTTGACGAAGCCGGTGAGGTTGTTGAAGTCGATCGCACCTTCAAGAACTTCTTCGTCGGTGATGTTTCGACCGAACAGGGCAACTTCGTAACCGCGTTCAGATTTATAACCAAATCGCAGGCCACCTTCCCAATAGCCTTCCTCGCCGAACTCAGCGCTTTCATAGAGGAAGAAATTGGTCTCACCCTTGTAGAACCAGTCAGTATAGGCAAACAGCTCACCGCCCGGGATCGGGAAGGCATAACGTGCCGTGAAGTTGGCGATCCATTCCGGCGCGTTCGGGAACGGGTTGCCGGAAATGTTGTAGCCAAGAAGATTCCCATTGCCGTCAAACACCGGTGGATCGAGAATGGTGCAAGGCGCGCCACAGCCCGGTGCGACGAGCAGGTCATCCTTGATTTCGGTATGGTTGTAAGACAGGCCAGCCGTGATCAGGAGATTGTCGATAGGTGCCGCTTCGAGATCGGCCTCGAAGCCATAACCTTCGCCTTCATCCGCATTGAAAAGGGCAACCGTGTTGTTGAGACCGCCCACAATGGTCAGCTGCTGATCAGACAGGGTGTAGTAGAACACACCAGCATTGGCACGGAGCCAGTCAGTCAGGTCTGACTTCACACCGGCATCCCATGAGAGAACGGTTTCAGAATCGGCGACGGAGACCGTGTCGCCAAAGACGAGACGACCCTGAATAGACGGGCCGCGGAAGCCTTTTGCCACCCGGGAATAGATATTGGTGGATGGGGTGACTTCATAAACAGCTGAGAGATCCCAGCTGACCTGATCATCGCCGACCTTGCCTGTGATCGGGCCGAGAGGGCCTGCCCCAAACGGGCTGAGTTCACGGGCGACGGAGAATTCCTTGTTCTCGTCCGTGAACCGCGCGCCGCCCGACACGGTAAGCTTGTCTGTCACATCGTATGACAAAGAGCCGAAAATGGCGAAGGCGTTCGTATCAGCTGTGCGTGTGGCGATCCCATCAATCGGTTTGGCGAGATCGAAGGTCGCATAGCTGACCGAGGTGACGTCGACATATTCATCGAACAGGAAGAGACCTGTCTGTCCACGCAGTTTGCCGCCATTGTCATAGGCAAGACGAAGCTCGTGTGTGGTCTGATTGAGGTCGTTGACGGAGCCGCCGGTTTCAGAGTTGAACGGGATGAAGCCCGGGCCAGAATAGCCAAGGAAAGCCGCACCATAGCCGCCGTCAATGTCACCGACAGAGTCGACCTGGGCATTCTCGCGACCGAAAACGTAAGTGAGATCGAGCGAGTCGCTGAGGGATTTGGAGGCCGTGAGCGTGACGCCCCAGGCTGTCTGATAGAGATCGTTCAGACCATCGAAATAGACGGTCTCACGATCAAAGCCTGAACCAACGCCCTTGGAGCCCGGATCAATGATATTGGCTCGGAAGAGGCGCGCGCTGGATTTATTCGTGCGACCGTGAATATTGAGGAGCGCCTCGAAATCATTGTCGAACGGGGTGAACAGGAACTGTGCGCGGCCAGCATATTCCTGAAAGCCCTCATAGGCGTCATCAATCCCGAGATAAGCATTGTCGACGTAATCATCGCGATACTGATAGAGACCGGAAAACCGCACAGCGAGGACCTTGTCGACGCGACCGCCGACGGCGCCTTCAGCTTCAACCGTATTGTAGGTGCCGTAGGCGAGCTTGCCATAGACATCGAATTCTTCGGTTGGCTTTTTGGAATCGAATTTGATGATGCCGCCTGGTGTGTTGCGACCAAACAGCGTGCCCTGAGGGCCGCGAAGAACTTCGATGTCTTCAAGGTCGAAAACCGGGAAGCCTTTCAGGATCGGATTTTCATAAGGAACGTCATCATAGACGAGTGATACGGGCTGAGAGGCGTTCAGATCGAAGTCTGTATTGCCCACGCCGCGAATGTAAAAGCGCGGGAAGGCGCGACCGAAAGAACTTTCCGCAATCACGCTTGGTACGCGCGCTGACAGGAAGCGTACATCTGCGCCACCCGACTTCAGCACGTCGAGCTTTTCGTCTGAAATATTGGTCACCGAGACAGGAACATCCTGCAGGTTTTCTTCAACGCGTTGCGCGCTGACGGTCACCGGATCGAGACGGGATTCAGTATCCTCCTGCGCAAGAGCCGCAGGTGCGCCAGACAGGAGAGCCAGCGCCATAGCCGTCGAACCGACCAGAAACTTCTGAAACATCTTCACCACTTTCTAGATTGAATTGGACATCAACGCTTCCTGGTCGCATCAGCCAGTCTGAACTGCGCAACTCTATCTACAGAGAAACTATTCTTCTCCTCCCCAGAAGTGAGCAGAGCTTGTTCAGAAACCGGACGAATTTCGCAAGGCCTGATTCGCAGTCGTGTCCGTGAGCGTAAACAAATTTAGGGCACCGTGTCCTCATAGTCACATCAGTGAAACATTAGGGGCCGGGTTTTGGACCTAATCTGTGCACATGGCTCAGAAGGCGAACAAATTGCAGCGCGAAACGACAAGAAGTGAAATGAGTAACTTCTCCTGTTGGGGGAATGTGGTAAAATCTCCATAGCTGAGGGAGCACATCATGACTGGGGATAGCAGGGCGTCGCGCGCGGCGATGCTGATCATGATCCTGGGACTCGCTGCATGCGGAGGGTCTGAGACAGAAGAACCAGAAATCGAAGTCACACCCGTGGAGGTGGCTGAGAGACCGGTTTTGATTTCTCCGGAGCGCAGTCAGCCAGCCAAGGCCACTGACCCGCTCGTGGAAGATGATGTCATTATCCGGACCCCCGTCTCGATTTTCGGACTGGAGACGCCTTTCGTTGCGAGTGGGACGGAGCCTTTCTGGAAGGCGGAATTCGCAGAAGGCTGGATCGTGTTTGATCGACCTGGCCTGCCTCTGGTGGAAGTGCCTTTGCCGGAGCTACCAGAGGGCGGCAGCGGATCGATGATGTTTGATGCAGAAGCGCTGACGGTAAGCCTGTCGCGAACCGGGTGCGAAGGCGGAGCCATCGCTGTGACCATCGAGTTTGAAGATATCCATTATGACGGCTGCACAGGCGAACGCACCAATGATGCCCCGGTCATGGCAGATGATGTGATGTGGGAGGGGCTGATTGAGAGCTATCTTCCAGCCATTGATGCCTGTCTTGCGCAGGCGGAGGGTGGACGTCTGATACGGGCGCTTTATCCGCGCGAGGAGAACACTGTTGGTATGATCCTGATGGATGATGTCGGACGGTTTGAGGAATGTGGCGCGAATTCGCAATCAGGTCAGATCAGTTTTTTTGATCCCATTATGCCTGATCAGGCCGCGATCTGGTTTGATGGGCCAGCCGTATTCGCTCGCTCGGGCGGGAGCCCGGCCTGTGTCTCAGCGAATGCGGAACTGGATATTGATGTCGGCGCAGATGTCGGAACTCTTTATCCGGCCGGGTGCCGCTGACGCTTAGTCGAGATCGTCCGGCGTTGGGGCGAGCTGGATGGTTTTCAGCGCGAAGGCTGCAGAGATTACGGCAAGTCCGAGTGAGATGAGGGTATTGTAACCCGCCATTGAGATGCCGAACATGCGCCATGCTGCTTCCGTGCAGGACACGGTTGCAAAGCGTTTGCTGAAATCGACATCAGAGAGACTGCGCGGGAGGGCATCCAGTGATGCGCCGCCGCTGCAATCCGCCGGACCTTCCCACCAGCCCCATTCGACACCTGTGTGGAAGCCAGCCACAACTGCGCCCGTCAGAAAGACGAGACACAAGAGCATGTCGACAGTGATGACCATCCGGTCATTCCGCCACCGACGCATCATAATGAATCCTATGACGGCGACGGTAATCGCCGCCCAGTACATTTCACGCTGACGCAGGCAAAGCGGGCATGGCAGCATTCGGCCAAATTGCTCGAACGCATGCGCGCCTGCCAGCATGGCAGCCGAAAAAATCATGGCCCAAAGAGGCCACGTCTTTGCAGTTGGACGTAAGGAATTCATTCCGAACACAATGACAAGCCTGACAGCATTTGGCACTGCGACCTGAAAGCGCAGTTAAGGGTAACATTCATTCTCAAAAGACACCGATGAGCGCTTTTATCAATTCCTTGAGCGCAACCGGGCCTAAAATCAGCAGAAATCCAATCCATGCGAGGCCGATGACCATGCCCAGAAGCATCATGGCGCCATCGAGCGCCATCAGGCCGAAGGCGACCATGGCGACCGCAAAGCCCGGCGTTGAATTGGTGAGCGGCAGCGGGACGAGGATGGACCCGCAAAACAGGCATAGAATAGCGCCAACGATCCGCTGAGCGCGATGATGAGCGAGAAAAGTCAGACGCGGACTGGCGATTTTCTCGGCCCAGCCGAAAAAGCTCCTGCCGCCCTTGGCAATCCGCGTGAGCCCGGCCCGATCAATCTGGCGCGCTGAAAACTTCGCTGGCATCCAGGGCTCGCTGCGGCCCATCACCATCTGAAAGGCAATGGCCATCATGGGCAGGGCAACAATCTGAGGAACGCCATAGAGAAAGGGAATGCAGCAGGGAATGGCCAAGGCGAAGAGGATGGCACCAAATGCGCGTTCATCCAGAGCTTCCATGATCTGCGCAAGCGACAAGCCGTCTTCAGGCGCCGAGTCCGCAAGACGGTCGAGCACAGTCAGGATTGACCCTTCGGAATCAGAAGTCTGTGTTTGTTCAGTCATGAGTTGTCCTTAGCCAATCCTGCGCATCGGGCAATGAGAATTCCCATACATGGCCGGAATTTCATGCAGTCTGACTCGTTTGTCGCCACGCTGTGCCATCTGGTTTGATCGAGCCGGACATCTCCCCTACATGCATCTGGTGTAGTTTTGATGTCAGGACAGCAGGTATGATCCCAGTTCAGGGTTATGTCCGCCCCGGTTTCGAGCCGGTTCGCGACGTATTTCAGGCGAATTTCGACAATGATGAGGAATTGGGGGCAGGCTTTTGCGTCATTCGTGATGGTGAAATCCTGATCAACCTTTTTGGCGGCTGGACTGACAGAAAAAAGGACAAAACCTGGGCGGCTGATACGCTCGTGCCGGTTTATTCGACCTCAAAAGGTGTCTCCGCGCTCGTGCTGGCGCATGTGATCGATCAGACAGACGCGGTCAGCTATGACACGCCGATGGTCGATATCTGGCCAGAATTCGGGGTGCACGGAAAAGACAAGCTGACGCTGGCTCAGGTATTCAGCCATCAGGGTGGGTTGTGCGGGTTCAAAGATGAGATCGATCCGTCTCTCTGGCTTGATCCGCCAGAAATGGCAAAGGCGATTGCCGCTTTGGAGCCGCTCTGGAGTCCGGTGCCGGATGGTACGACGGGCTATCACCCGTCGACCTGGGGGTATCTGGCAGGTGAAGTCGTAAAACGGCTTACCGGTCGGACGCTGGGTACGGTGCTGGCTGATGAGATTACCAAGACCGGCGGCGATGATTTCGACATGATCGACTTCTGGATTGGCACACCCGCAAGCGAACATGACCGCATTGCCGATATTCAAAGGCCGCGTGCCTTGCCCGAACTGGGCGACATGAACCCTGCCAAACGCGCGGCCTTCATGACGAAATGGGCCGGCCCGGACAGAGGTGGAGCGATCTGGCGTGAGGTTGAAATCCCGTCAGCAAATGGTCACGGCACGGCAGAAAGCGTTGCGCGCATCTATGCGGCTTATGCGCAGAAGGGGCGTGTGGGCGAGACTGACCTCATGAGCCCTGAAACGTTCGATGAGCTGACGCGTGTGAGAGCGAAAGGACCCGACAGAGTCTTGCCGTTTGAGGTGGAATGGGCCTCCGGCGTGATGAAAAACAGCAATCTGTTCTTTGGGACAAACCCTGGCAGTTTTGGCCATGCGGGCTGGGGTGGATCTGCCGCGTTTGGGGATCCGGAAACTGGCATTTCATGCGGCTATGTCATGAACCGCCAGTCCAATCATCTGATGGGTGATCCGAGGCCGAAACGGCTGTTTGATGCCGTTTACGACTGTCTCGATTAAAGGCGGCTGAACTCGCGGTGGAGCGCGCTTTCCTTGTCTGTCGCCAGACGTTCAAGCGTTTTGACGCGTTCGCGCAGGTCGTGAACCTCACGGCGGAGCGAGTCGATTTCCGGAGCCTGGTCCAGATCAACCCGCTGAGCCTTCATTTTCAGCCAGTTGTTGATCACACCAGCGCCGACGCCAATCGCGACGATCAGCACGACCATTGTGAACGGTGAATCGATATCAGGCATGTGTGTCCTCGAAAATTATTGATAAACGATAAGTAAGGGGTAATGGTCAGTTTGTGAAGAGGCGGGCCATTAAAAATCTTCCCGCCGCTTTCCTTATAGCTTGTCTATATCGCGTGACAGGTTGTCACGCGGGTCCGTGACGATCCGCTCCAGCGTGCGCACTCGATCCCGAAGGCGCAGAACTTCGTTCTTTACTCGGTCATAGTCCTGCGGCGCTTCTGGCTCGCCGGATGTCCGACGCATGCTGAGCAGAGTGATCAGCAAGAAAGCACCCGCGAACAGGATAACAAATTGCATAAAAACCGACCTCCTCTCAAATATATCGTTATTCGATATATAAGGGGTCAGATACCCTATTTGAAGGGTTGGATTAAAATTTATTCATGTTTAGGCCGGGCCTGAAGCGGGCTTATGCCTTACCTGTGGACCCAAATCCGCCTTCGCCGCGCTCGGTTTCTGGCAGGACCTCAACATGTTCCCACAACCCTTGCGTAACCGGGGCCATGATGAGCTGAGCAATACGTTCGCCGCGTTCGATCACGAATGGCGCATCGCCCAAATTGATCAGGAGGACTTTCAGCTCGCCGCGGTAATCGCTGTCGATCGTGCCGGGCGTGTTGAGACAGGTGATCCCGTGTTTATAGGCAAGGCCGGACCGCGGACGAACCTGCATCTCATAACCGTCCGGGATGGCGAAGCTGAGACCCGTCGGGACCAGCGCGCGAGCCCCAGGAGCGAGCGTCATTGGCTCATCTGCAGGCACTGCGGCGCGGACATCCATTCCGGCTGAACCGCTGGTCTCGTATTGCGGCAGGGCGAGGCCTTCAAAATGGTCGAGGGGTACAACGGGAAGCGTGATGGTCGCGGCTGACATATTCTGTCTCCTGTGAGGATCAGTCCGCGTTTAGCGCTTTCGCGATTCGCTCAGCGATCCAATCTGCAATCTGGTCTTTGGAGGCGTCTGGCGACACCTCGACGTCATCTTCTGTGTACAAGCTGACCTGGTTATCCGTGCCGCCCATGACATCGCCAGACACATCATTTGCGATGATCCAGTCGCACCCTTTCTTCCGGAGCTTTTCGCGGGCGTATTTTTCGACTTCATGCGTTTCGGCAGCAAAGCCAATCACAAGGCCCGGACGGGATTTGCTCTTTTTGGAAAGGGTTTTGAGGATGTCCGGATTTTCAACGAACTCCATGGAGACGGGGTCTTTACCGCCTTTGAGTTTAAGCTTGGTGTCAGACGCATTGGCCGGGCGCCAGTCCGCCACAGCGGCAACAGAGATGAATACATCTGCCGGCAGCGCGGTTTCGCAGGCGGTGAGCATTTGCTCGGCGGTTTCGACGTTGACGAGGTCAGCGCCTGTCGGTGGTGCAATGGAAACCGGTCCGCTGACGAGGGTCACCTTCGCGCCGCGTGCCGAAAGGGCGTTCGCAATCGCATAGCCCTGGCGGCCGGACGAATGGTTTGACAGGAACCGCACCGGGTCGATCGGCTCACGGGTGGGGCCAGCCGTGATGAGGATGTGCTTCCCGGAGAGGCTGGTGTCGGGTTTCAATGCGGCGAGGATAGCTGACTTGATGCGGTCGATTTCAGGGAGGCGACCGGGGCCGAATTCACCGCAGGCCATGAGGCCCTCGTCTGGGTCGAGAACGACAGAGCCCTGAGCGCGAAGCGTTTCGACGTTTTTCTGGACAGATGGATGCTGCCACATGCGGACATTCATCGCTGGCGCAAAGAGGACTTGTTTGTCAGTGGCGAGCAATGTGGTGGAGGCGAGGTCATCAGCGAGGCCGTTTGCGGCCTTTGCCATGAGATCCGCGGTGGCTGGACACACGACGACAAGATCCGTTGAGCGCGACAGCTCGATATGACCCATTTCAGCTTCATCATCGAGATCGAACAGATCAGTAAAGCACTTCTCACCTGACAGCGCAGACACAGACAGAGGCGTAACGAACTGCGTAGCGGCCCGCGTGAGGATGGTGCGCGTTTTTACGCCAGCGCGGCCAAGCTCCCGGATCAGTTCCAGGCTTTTATAGGCAGCGATCCCGCCGGAAATGATGAGAAGAATGCTTTGCGACACCGGAAATCCTTTTCTGAAATTCAGTCTATAGGATGGACATTGAAGAAATGGAAATCCACAGTCGAAATACAAAAGGGCGGCCCGCCTGGGGACCGCCCTTTTTATCATGTTTCTGAGATGCCTCAGTAGTAGATTGGTGGGCCGACTTTAACGTTCGGACGGCGCTTGCCCTGTTTCACGAAGTAATAGTCGATCAGGGTTGGAAGACCGGTGCTGAGCACGGCTTCTTCTGTCGATTCACTCCGGCATTTGCGCTCAGAGCGGCGGGAGGAGAAGGAGAAGCTGGCATCATCGCAAGCGCGGCGGGCGGCGGTTTCGATCCGGTCAAGCAGAACGACATCGCGGTCGTAATCTGTCAGGCGGCGAAGGTCTGAGTAGCACACTTCATAGCGTTTCTCGTCATCGCGACCGTCTGGGAGACGACGAATGGTGTTTTTTCCACAATCCTGGAACGCGATCCAGTGTTGCGGTGCCGGTGGGTAGACTGGCTGAGGTGGGTGCGGGTGGTAGACCGGTGCCGGAGCCACTGGTGCAGGTGCGACCGGCGGTGCTGGTGATGGGCATACGGTTTGTGTGTAGCAGCCGCCCGTTGTGACGGTGCGCGTTGTTGGTGGCGCAACATAACGACGTGTTGTTGTCGTTGTGTAGGTGGTTGTCGGTGCACGATAGCTGTACCCGCAGCCGGTATTGACGGTTGTCGTGTATCCGCAAGGCGCGGCGGGGGCTGTGCGGGTGTAGGTGTATTTCGGAGCCGGAAGCGGGCGAATGCTGTGATAGGCCTGCTGGTTCAACTGACGTGTCGCGGCGTCGTCGCTGTAGTTATAGGTCGTTTGCGGAGCTGGCGCTGGTTTTGCCACTGGTGGCGTATAGGCCTTCAGATATGGGCCAGGTTCACCGGCAAAGGCGGGCAGGCTGAGTGCAGCCAGTGCCATTGCAGCTTTCAGAAACAGTCTAGCGGAACTCATTGTGCGTCACCCTCGTGAGATACTTAACGAGAAGTAAACACGCAAAAATGGCTTCAAACAACTGAATAAGTCATATGACGATAGTGGCTGAACGGAGTTTCGCGCCTTACGAGAAGACTGTGTCGAAGAGGTACAGTGCCAGGAGAACAGAGCCCGTGACGACCAGAGCAAGCGTGATCAGGCTGCGGACAGGCGTATTGAAAAAGCCGGGCAGTTTGTCTTTATCGCTTGGCACGGGGCGTTTCGCATCCTGTTCGATAATGGCTTCCACCCGGTCCAGCACTTCGGGTAGGCGACCCGCCCGACCAGAGAGGTCCCGCAGAATAGAGCTGGTCTGTTTGGCGAGGCTGACGGGGCTGAATTCCTCACGGATCCAGCTTTGAACGATTGGCTTGGCCGCGTCCCAGATATTGTGTTCGGGGTCGAGATTTCGCGCGACGCCTTCAACCTGAACCATGGTTTTCTGAAGAAGCACGAGTTCGGGCCGCAAATGCATGCCAAAAGTATGCGTAAAGTCGAGAAGCTGAAGCAGGAGGCGACCCATGGAGACCTCTTTTGCTGACTTGCCGTGTATCGGCTCTCCCACTGATCTGAGGGCCTGAGCAAAATCACCGACGGAGCGGTCTGGCGGCACATAACCTGCTTCGAAATGCACTTCGGCCACGCGTTTATAGTCGCGTTGAATAAAGCCATTGAGAATTTCCGCAAGAAAGCGGCGCTCTGCAAAGCCGATACGGCCGACAATTCCGAAATCCACCAGATAGAGCGTTCCGGTTTTCGACAGGATCATATTGCCTTCATGCATGTCGGCGTGAAACACGCCGTGGTGAATGGCGGTTTCAAGAAAGCCCTGGGTGACGCGGTTCGCGAGGTCTTTCCGATCAAAGTTCAGCTTGTTCAGCGCTTCGGTATCGGTGAGCGGAATGCCGTCCACCCAATCGGTTGTGAGGACGGTTTTGCCTGAGCGTTCCCAGTCAACCTCCGGAACATCGAACCCTTTCATGGAAGAGAGGAGGTCTTTGAATTCAGACCCGCCGCCGGCTTCAAGGCGCAGATCGAGCTCTTTCTCCATGGATTGCGCAACGGTGTCGACGAAGGCCACAGGCTCCAACCGGCGCGCTGCGCGGTCGACCTGCTCAATGGTCCGTGCAGCGCGCTTCATCGCACGCAGTTCGGTCAGGATCTGATGTTCGACATTGGGGCGAAGGATTTTGACAGCGCGTGTGCCGTCCGGCGTTTCGATACGGTGGACCTGCGCGATGGACGCGGCGGCAACGGGTTCGCCAATATCGGGGAAGGCGGCCAGGGCTTCGGCTTCGCCAAATTCGAGGTTGAGCTGTTTGCGGGCTGCATCCTTCGAGAAGGGCGGGAGTTTGTCTTTGAGGCGAGAGAGGTCTGTCGTGGTTTCAACGCCGAATACGTCCGGGCGCGTCGCAAGAAATTGTCCGAGCTTGATATAGGCCGGGCCGAGGGATTCGAGCGCTCGTGCGAGCCGTTCGCCCTGTCGTCCCTTCGGCTTGCCAGAAAGGCCGCGCAAGGCACTGCCGAACAGACGTGCAGGCAGGGGAAGGCGGGAGGCATATTCGCGGGGCAGAATTACATCGTGCCGGGCCAGGGTGACACCTGCCCGCATAAGACGCCAGTAATCTGCCAGAGCCGTCAGCACCTCAGACAGCCCATCCGAAATGAAGAGCGGCGATACCGCCGGAATAATTGGTGCAGCTGACCTGAGAGAAACCGGCCTCAGTGATGCGGCGTGTGACTTCATCCTGCTTTGGAAAGCGGCGAATGCTTTCGACCAGATACTGATAGGATGCAGCGTCGCCTGTGATCCAGTCACCCAGTTTCGGAATGACGTTAAAGGAATAGGCGTCATACGCATCCTGAAGCACGCCTGCTGTCATATGAGAAAATTCAAGACAAGCGAACCGGCCACCGGGTTTGAGTACGCGGCGAAACTCGCGAAAGGCCATATCCATGTCAGCGACATTCCGGATGCCGAAAGCGATGGAGAGCGCGTCGACGGAGTTGTCACGGAAGGGCAGTTGCATGCCATCGCCGGTGACCCAATCCATGACTGAGCGGTATTTCGCGAGGCTTTCGCGCGACCGGCCTGCAGCGAGCATGGCCTCGTTGATGTCGCAGACAATAGCGCGCGTTACGAGATGGTGCTGTCCGCGGCGTCGGGCCTTTTCTTCAGCGGACTTGAGAAAGGCAAGCGCGACATCGCCAGTTCCGCCTGCAACGTCGAGGATACGCTCGCCCGGCTGCGGGTTGAGACGCGCAATGGTGTTGGCCTTCCAGATGCGGTGAACGCCTGCAGACATGAGGTCATTCATCAGGTCATAGCGACTGGCGACCGAGCGGAACACGCCTTTGACGCGGCTGACTTTTTCCGTAGCGGACACATCCTCAAAACCAAAGGAGACCTTTGGCTGATCATCGGATGTGGAAGACTCGTGCGAAGATGTATCTGACATGTGAACCATCTAAGCCTTTGACCGCCTCAGGGGAAGAGGAGAGATTGGCGCAGCGGACTTGCTGCGCCAAAATTGGAGCTGTGAGGCCTATGGCCGCCCCACGCTTGTGTAGTCGAAGCCCTTTTTGACCATTTCTGGTGGGCTGTAGATGTTACGCAGGTCGATGACCGTATTGCTCTTGAGAACGGTCTTGGCGCGTTCGAGGTCGAGCGCGCGGAACTGGTCCCATTCGGTCACGATGACCATGGCGTCTGCGCCTTCAATCGCGTGGTAGGGACCATCGCAGAACATGACGTTCTCGAGCGAGTGGCTGGCCTCTTCCATGGCTTCAGGGTCAAAGGCGCGGATGGTGGCACCCGCGGCCTGAAGCGCCGGAATGATGTCGAGGCTTGGCGCGTCGCGCATGTCGTCGGTGTTCGGCTTGAAGGCGAGGCCGAGCATGCCGATGGTCTTGCCG